>NZ_JBATWY010000094.1:0-39799 GCF_049672945.1 Haloferula sp.
GGGTCGGAAAAGCGGGGAGTGGAGGCCAGCAGCAAGGACCTCTTTTCCGATGCGATGTGTTTTTTGACAGACGGGAACGCGGTGGGTGAGCCTTGGGCCGGGCTTCTTGAGCGCTTTTGGGAAAGTCTGGGCTGTCGCGTCTGTTGGACGGATGCCGCCACCCACGACGAGTTGGTGGCGAGGATCAGCCATTTTCCTCACCTGATCGCCGCCGCTGCTGCAAAGGTCAGCTTGAGGGATCCTTCTGATGCTCGTTTTGGCGGGGGAGGTCTTCGCGATACCACGCGTGTTGCGGGCGGAGATCCAGACATGTGGGCGGAGATCCTGATGGAGAATCGCACGGCGGTTTCGAGTTCGGTTTCAGATGCCATCGCGATGCTCAAAGAGATCCAGGGTGCTCTTGAGGCGGGAAACCATGAAGCGATCAAGTCGTGGCTCGAATCGGCTCACGACTTGCATCGGATGAGCCAGTCCTCGATGAAGCCCTCAGGCAAGATATCATGAGTTCCCACTTTGCCATCGCCATTGACGGACCCGCTGCCTCCGGGAAAAGCACGCTCGCCAAGGAACTCGCCAAGCGGCTGGGGCTGGTCATGGTCAATTCCGGTGCGATGTATCGGGCGGTCACTTGGAAACTCCTCGAGGACGGCGTTGATCCGGAGGATGAATCCGCCGTGGTCGAGGCCTTGCAGGGCATGAAGATTTCTTGCGGCGTGGAAGGGCTGGTTTCGACCGTGAGCATTGACGGTTTTGACCCGGGCGAGCAACTGCGTGGCGAGGAGATCAACGGAAAAGTATCGGGAGTTTCGGCGATTCCAGCGGTGAGGGACCGCTTGGTGGGTCTTCAGCGGGAGTATCTTGAAAGATTCGACCTGGTGATGGAGGGGCGCGACATCGGGACCGTGGTTTTTCCAGACACTCCCTACAAAATCTACGTGGACGCGGATGAGTCCGTGAGGGCGCAACGTCGGGTGGCGATAGGAGAAGTTGATTCGGTTTCTGATCGGGATCGGACGGATAGTGAAAGAATCACAGCGCCGCTCAAGGTGGCGGAGGGTGCGGTTGTTCTTGATACCTCAACACACACCATCGAAAGTGGAGTCCGTGCCGCCATTGATATTCTTCGCTCACAAGGACTTGAAATACGGGAAACGCAGTAGATGATGAGGTGGGTTTATTGGTCGGGATGGATGACGCTCAGGAGCGCCTTCAGGGGGCTTTTCAGTTTGCGGGTGCGCGGAAAGGAGTATTTGGTGACTGAGGGTGCGGTGCTGGTCGTATCAAATCATCAGAGCTTCCTTGATCCTCCTTTGATCGGGACGCTCTATGAGGACGAGATGTATTTTCTCGCTCGGAAGAGCCTGTTCCGCGGCTTCTTCAAGTGGCTCTACTCGCGGTGGAATGCGGTCCCGGTCGATCAGGATCGCCCGGATATGGCGAGTTTGAAGACCATCATCCGCTTGCTCAAGCAGGGGAATCGCGTGCTCGTTTTTCCGGAGGGAGCAAGGACCTTGGATGGTGAGCTCGGGGAAGCGCAACCTGGCGTGGGTTTGATTGCCTTGAAGTCAGGAGCGACCATTCAGCCGATCCGGATTCGTGGGGCCCGGCGGGCGCTGCCGCGTGGATCGGGTCGACTGCGATTGGCGCGGATCGACGTGCATGTCGGGCCGCCCATCAGAATCACCGAGGAGGAGTTGGGTGATGCCTCGGGAAAGGTCGCTTACAAACTGGTCGCCGAGCGGATGATGGAGGCCATCAGCAAGCTTTAGCTACTGCCTGTAAAGGAGACGCTTCACGGGAGAAATCCATGCGGCTCAGGCAAGTTTGAGGGTCACGGGACAATGGTCCGAGCCGAGGATCTGTGGCAGGATGTCGGCTGATGCAATGCGGTCGCTCAGGTCACGGCTCACTCCGAAGTAGTCGATCCGCCAACCGATGTTGTTCGTTCGGGCATTGGCCCGATAGCTCCACCAGGAATAGGCATCGAGCTTTTCCGGATGGATGTGTCTGAAGCTATCGATGAAGCCGCTTTCGAGCAGGCGATCAAAGCCGGCTCTTTCCTCATCGGAGAATCCGGCGCTTCCTCGGTTTTGTTTTGGTCGGGCGAGGTCGATTTCCTGATGGGCGACATTGAGGTCTCCGCAGAAGATGACGGGTTTTCCCATGCTTTCCAAGCGGCAGAGATACTCCCGAAAGGCTTCGTCCCAGGTCATCCGGTAGGCGAGACGACGCAGTTCGTTTTGTGCGTTTGGCGTGTAGACATTGACGAGTCGGAACTCGGGGAACTCCAGCGTGAGAACACGGCCCTCGGTGTCGTGCTCTTCGATACCGATCCCATGCTCGATACTGAGGGGTTCTTCTCGACTAAAGACAGCCACGCCGGAGTAGCCGGCTTTCTGGGCAGAGTTCCAGCTCGCATGGAGCCCGGCGAACTCGAGAGGGAGTTCGACCTGTTCGGGGCGGGCTTTGGTTTCCTGGAGGCAAAGGATGTCCGGAGATTCCTCCGCGACAAAATCGCCAAGGCCTTTCTTGAGGCAGGCTCGGATGCCGTTGACGTTCCAGGAGATGAGCTTCATGGCTTCGTTCTGCTTGATGAGAACGGGTTTCGCGACACAAAAAAACCGCGCGTCCTTGAGGACGCACGGCTTGTGAAGTGGAGTGGGGCAAGCTCAGCGCTTCGAGAACTGGAAGCGTTTGCGGGCACCTGGTTGACCGGGCTTTTTGCGCTCTTTCATGCGCGGGTCACGACGGAGGAAACCGTATGGCTTGAGCTCCTTGCGAAGCTCACCGTCAAAGAGAGTCAGGGCTCTGGCCACGGCCAGACGAATGGCACCTGCTTGCCCGTGAAGTCCACCACCTTTGGCAATGACTTCGATGTCGAAGCGGTTTAGCAGTTTGGCTTGCTGGAAAGGTGCAAGCACGGCGTTCTGGAGGGGCAAGGTGGCAAGATAGTCATCGAACGGGCGTCCGTTGATGGTGATGTTGCCGCTTCCTTCAGTCATCCGCACTCGGGCGGTGGCATTCTTGCGGCGTCCGGTGGCGGACAGGGATTTGGTGGCTGCGCTCATTTAGAAAAATGGGGATAATGGAGATCAGGCGACTTCGTAGACTTCAGGAGCCTGGGCTTCATGAGGATGCTCGGAGCCGGCGTAGACCTTGAGCTTGCCGAGGATGGCACGACCCAGGCGATTCTTGGGAACCATGCCGTGGACCGCACGTTCAACGAGCAGCACTGGGCGGCGCTTGCGGACCATGCGGGGGGTCTCGACCTTCTGGCCGCCAACCCAACCGGAGAAGGTGGTGTAGATCTTCTCGCTTTCCTTGTTGCCGCTCAGGCGAACTTTGTCGGCGTTGATGACGACGACGAAATCGCCGGTGTCAACGTGAGGCGTAAATATCGGCTTATGTTTTCCACGGAGGAGGCGTGCGGCTTCGACTGCAACTTGGCCGAGAATCTTATTCTCAGCGTCAATCACATACCACTTGCGCTCGATGTCAGCCGGCTTGGCAGAAAAGGTCTTCATGTTTTCGTCAGTGTTTCCGGCGTCGCTACCTTCAGGACCAAAGGCCCACGCGCGGAAGGGCGCGTAAGCTAGGTAGCAGGTATTGGGGTGTCAACCGGAAATCCCGGTCGAAATGGGTGGTTTTTTGCAGGAATCCCAGATCAGGTGATTTTTGCGGTTGAAGAGGGGTTTCGAATCGGAGAGGTTCCCGCCGGGGGCGTGTAAGAATTGGCACGGTTTCCGATTGTAATATGAGTAATGGATACAGAGGAGGTGGTGGAGGAGGCCGTCGTGGCGGTCGCCGTGGTGGTCGCCGTGGTGTGCGCGGTGCCCCGAAGACAAACAGTGTCGGAGAAGAAAAGGCAGTCGAAGTCGAGGGTACGATCACGTCGGTGCTCGCAGGAACGCAGTTTCGGGTCGAACTTCAGAGCGGTCACGAGGTGCTTGCCCATATTTCAGGCAAGATGCGTAAGCGTTTCATACGGTTGGTCGTGGGTGACCGAGTCAAGATGGAGATGTCGCCCTACGATGTCTCGAAGGCCCGGATCACGTTCCGCCTGGGCTGAGTTTCGTCCCGCTTGGCAGCTTGTCTAGCCGGCGAGCTCGATGTTTTCCAAGACCTCTTCCAGCGGTGGGAGCGGGGCTCCGTGATCTTTTCTTTCGATTTCGATGCGGCCGAATATCTCTCCCTGACGCAGGACGAATTGGTTCATTTTCATCAACTCCAGCACCGCGAGGAAGGTGACGATCACCTCCGCTTTGGTGGCGGCATCGGCGAAGAGCGAGTCGAAGGCTGCTGATTGACCTGGTTTGAAGCGGGTCAGGAGCATCTCGAGTTTGTCCGATACCGTGTAGCGGTCATCGACGATGTCACCGAGATCGTGGGACTCTTCGAAGCGCTTGAGGACGTTCTGAAAGGCGCGGATCAAATCGAAGATCGAGACCTCGGCGAGGGGTGCGGGCGTGTCGTCGACTTCCGGTTGCTCGGATTTCAAGGCGAAGCTATCTTCCTGTTCGATCTCCTTCAGGCTCAGGAAGTTCGCGGCGTCCTTGAATTTCTTGTATTCGATCAGTTGCCGGATCAGTTCCCAGCGAGGATCGTCATCTTCGGCATCCTCTTCTGGGGGTTGCTCCTGCCGGGGAAGCAAGGTTCGGCTTTTGAGATACATCAGGTTCGCCGCCATCACGATGAACTCGGCGGCGAGATCGATGTTGAGGAGACGGAAGGTTTCGATGTATTTCAGGTACTGCCCGGTGATGCGTGAGATCGAAACGTTTTGGACGTCGACCTCGTCTTTCTTGATCAAGTAGAGGAGCAGATCAAGAGGTCCTTCAAAGATCTCAAGTCGCACTTTGTATTCGGAACCTTCCACGCCCGACTGCCTAGGCCATCCTTGCATTGTCTGCGAGGGGAAATTTGGCCTCGCCTGACATTCGATCGGGAGTTGTAATCCGGCCTCCCCCGGAGGGGGTTGCTAATTCTCATGGATGCGGACCAACCACAGAACTTCAACGATCGGCTGAGTCAATGGATTGCAAGCCAGGGCTTCTGGTTTCAATTACGCTATTCGATGTCCGGCGGCGGCGGATGGTCGGTGGCGGCCTTTCACCTGATGAGGATCGTTAGCAAGATCCTGACTCTGCTGCTGATTGTTGCCATTGGTTTCGCATTCTACCTTGCGAAGCGGGTGAACTCGGAGGATTTCAGGGAAAGTTTGGGTGAGCGTTTCTCCGAAGCCATGTCGGCGCGGGAAGCCGAGATCGTGGCATTCGATCGGGTCCAAGGCGAAGGCAAGATCCGGCGGATCGGGGCCGAGGGAAGCTCGACGAGCTTTTTTCAGGTGCTTGAGGCGGGGAATTTGAATTTCAAAATGGGTTTCTTTGATGGAATCCGAGAAGAGTGGGATGCGGGCGTGATTGTTGGGAACTGGCTCGATATCCAAGTCAAGGCTGGTGCCAATTCTCCAGAAGAGGCGGCGGCGGCGGCGGAGACCTTGTTTGAGCAGCGACCCGGATTCAAGGTGCTGGGTCTGAACTTCACCAAGGCCCGTGTCACTTGGGGATTCGAGGGTCGTTTGGGTGGGATCGAAGGAAGCAAGTTTGCGGCCAATCGCGTGAGTGAGGGTTGGCGCTTCACTTTCAAGGGCGGAACCTTTTCTCAGAACTGGATCAGGGAATTCGAGATCGAGGAGATCGTCATGCTGTGCAAGCCGACGGAGTTGATCGTCGAGAAGGGCGTGCTCGTTTCGGGGGATGGCCGCATTGTCTTCGAAGGAGTCAAGGTTGTCGGTGGTGAACTGCCAAGGATCTCAGGCACCCTCGTCGTCAAGAACGTGCCGGTTGAAAGACTCCTTCCGGATGAAATGGCGACGCGGATATCGGGTAGCGTCTCCGGTGAACTGGAACTCAGTGGATCGACCAATACGAGTGCAGGTATTGCCATGGAGGGGCCAATCCGTGTCGGGGGCAGGGACTTCATCCAAATCCGGGACGAGTTTCCCATTTTGGAAGCGCTCGGCGTGGTGGATGACTTCAACGGCTACACTCGGATTGTATTCAATGAGGGCGGGTTCCATCTGAAGACCGGTGAAGGTGAGATGAAGGTCACCGATATCAGTCTCGAGGATCGTGATCAGATGGGGCTTTCCGGCCAATTGAGTGCGCGTTACCCGACCTCCGACGAGGCGGCTCGAACGATTGGAGAGAATGCCCTCCTTGAGCCTCTTGTGAGAGAGACGGACGAAGAAAAGAGAGAGACGAAGGATCTGACACTGAAGCGTGCGGCCCTGGAGAAGAAGAAGAACGATGAAGAGATGGAGAGTGATGAGCCGGACACGAAGACCCAGTTCTTCGCAGGTCTTGCAACGAAGCGGGACGAGGAACTGCTCAGAAAGGCTGCCGCCCAACGCGCGCTGGGCACACTGGTTTTTGACGGGAGCTTGGTGATGTCCATTCCCGGTGACGCCTTTGAGGGTGCCGGTATTCTTCCCGAACGCTATCCAGTGGATCCGAGTAGCGGTCGAATCCCTGTTGAAATTCCGTTGTATGGGACCATGTCCGAGTTGACCCTGCGGCAGGCGGAGGACCTTCTTCGAGACGGCAGGGCGAACCCCTGAATGGGCTTAACCGACGTCCGCGGGAGCCATGCCCATGCTGGCGTAGATCTCGCGAGTCGCGCCGCTTTTGTTTAGCGTGTAGAGGTGGATGCCATCCACATCGTGATCGAGCAATTCGACGCATTGCTGGGCCGCGTAATGCACGCCGACTTTCTCGACGGCTGCGGGATCATCGCCGGCACGATCGAGCGCACGCAGGAGTTTCGCCGGGAATCTGGCACCTGCGGCTAGTTCTGCCATCCGGCGCATGCCTTTGGTTGAGGTGACGGGCATGATGCCGGCGATCATCGGGACCTGAATGCCAGCAAGCCGACAGCGATCGCGGAAGTCGAGGAAGTCATGGTTATCGAAGAACAACTGGGTGCAGATGTAGTCCGCGCCCGCATCCACTTTGGCCTTCAGGTGATCGAGTTCAAGGAGCCGGTTCGGGGTTCCGGGGTGACCCTCGGGGAAGCCGGCGACACCGATACCGAATCCACGTTCGTCGGGATGCCGGCCGCTGTCATTGAATCGCTTGATGAATCGGACCAGATCCTCGGCGTAGGGAAAGGCGCAGTCGGACCAATCATAGTTGGGCCAGTCGCGCGGTGGATCGCCTCGCAGAGCAAGAATATTGGAGACCCCGGCCTCGGCGTATCTCGAAAGAATCGCATCGATTTCTTCTTCGCTATGGCCGACGCAGGTCAGGTGAGGCACCGGAGGAATGTCGGTAGTCTCCTTGATTCGAACGACCAAATCGTGGGTGGCATCACGGGTGGAACCACCGGCTCCATAGGTGACGGAAACAAATGAGGGATCGTAGGCCTGGAGTTCGACGATTGCTGCGTAGAGCTCATCCCAGGCAGCCGGAGACTTGGGCGGAAAGAACTCGAAGGAGAAAGAAGGGCGTCGACGGGCAAGAATGTCTTGGATGTGCATGGTCGGTGACGGGTCAAGAATCGGCCCAGATGAGCCAAACCACCAACAAAAAGCGTACCAACCACAACTTCCAGTGTGCTTCGGTGTTTTCCGAGTTGGCGGCTCAAGGAAGTCGAACTCTACTTCTCGACAATGAAACACACCCGGATCGCGATGCTTGTCCTGCTTGGAGCAGGAAATCTCTATGGCGCGCCACCAGAACGGAAAGAAGCCCGTCCACGGCAGGATTCGCCGGGCTTTGGGCGGTTTTTTTCAATGGCGGACACCAATGGCGACAAGCAGGTGTCACTGGAGGAATTTGTGGCCTTGGAGCGGATTTCGAAGATTCCTGAAGCCCAGAGCCATGAAATTTTCAAGCGCTTTGACAAGAATGGGGATGGCATGATCCAGACCCACGAAATGAAGCCTCCCCAGCGGCGTGAGGGTCGTGAGGGGCGTGATCGTCCGTTCCCACGGTTGCATGAACTCGATACGGACAAGAGTGGAAGCGTGACTTTCGAGGAGTTTTCAAGCGGACCATTTGCGGAGAAGCTTCCAGCGGAAAGACTGCGCACCTTTTTTGACAAACTCGATCGGAATGGGGACGGCGTTCTCTCTCCTAAGGACATGCCGCATGAACGCGGTGGCCCAAGAGGGCCTCGTGGTCCGCAGGGCGGGGGGCAGGAGCGTGGCATGATGTTCGAAACGCTCGATCAGAATGGGGACGGGGCGCTCAGTTTCGCAGAGTTCAGGCTTGCGCCCTGGGTCAAGGATCGGGGCGAGGACGAGCAGGAGGACCAGTTCGAAAGGATCGACAAGGATGGCAACCTGCTCATCGAAAAATCGGAATTGATGCGAGGTGGCCCGCCGGAGACGGGCGGAAAGGGCCCGAAAGGTCGCGGCCTGAAAGACCGCGATCAGACGAAAAAGGAAAGGCCGCTTCCCAGGTCAGCCGACTGATCGGCGAGTTGAGATAGCGGCGGCTCCGGGGCTCACTTGTATGAGCGGACCGATGGTTTGACCGTCTCCCACTCGAGCACTTCCTTGTGCAAGACCGGGGGGACACCCACCCCTTTGAATTCCCAAGCGGAGACGTGGCAGAAGTTTTCGTCGTCGCGTTTCGCCTCACCAGGTGAGAGATAGCCCGACTGGACTTCGGGGTCTGCCTCCGTGTACTGGTATTCCTCGCGGAAGTGACCGCCGCAGGATTCCTCCCGCTCTCGGGCATCGAGACACATCATCTCAGCAAACTCGATGAAGTCGGCGACCCGTCCGGCTTTTTCCAGCTCCATGTTGAGTGTTTCGCCGGTGCCGGTGACCTTGACGTCGCTCCAGAAAGCTTCGCGAATTTTCGGGATCTTTTCCAGAGCTTCATCGAGACCCTCGCGGGTGCGGGACATGCCGCACTTGTCCCACATGATCTGACCGAGTTCGCGGTGGAACGAGTCGACGGTCCGCTTGCCTTGGATCGAAAGAAGTTTTTTGGTCCGCTCGTTGACAGCCTCGAGGGCTTTGGTGAATTCGGGATGATCCGTGGTGACACTTCCCGGTTTCTGGGTGGCCAGATACACCGCGATGGTGCTCGGGATCACGAAGTAGCCGTCTGCCAGGCCCTGCATCAGAGCGGAGGCACCAAGGCGATTGGCGCCATGATCCGAGAAGTTCGCCTCGCCGAGAACGTGCAGCCCCGGCAGGTTGGACATCAAGTTGTAATCGACCCAAAGACCGCCCATGGTGTAGTGGACGGCCGGATAGATCATCATCGGCGTCTCGTAGGGGTTCTCACCGGCGATCTTTTCGTACATCTGGAACAGGTTGCCGTAGCGGGCGCGAATGGTGTCCTCGCCGAGGCGGGAAATCGCATCGCGGAAATCCAGATAGACTCCGAGGCCGGTCGGGGCAATGCCCAGGCCCTCGTCGCAGACTTCCTTGGCCGAGCGCGAGGAAATGTCGCGTGGCGAAAGGTTTCCAAAGGAGGGATACTTGCGCTCCAGATAATAGTCACGCTCCTCTTCGGGAACTTCCGCTGGTTTCATCTCCTTTTTCCGGAGCTTGGCGGCGGTCTCCTTCGACTTGGGAACCCAGATCCGGCCGTCGTTTCGAAGTGACTCCGACATCAGCGTCAGCTTGCTTTGATAGTCGCCGCTCACCGGAATGCAGGTCGGGTGAATCTGTGTGTAGCAGGGATTGGCGAAGTAGGCGCCCTTCTTGCATGCCCTCCACGCGGCGGTCACATTGCAGCCCATCGCATTGGTCGAAAGGAAGAAGACGTTGCCATAGCCGCCGGTCGCGAGGATCACCGTGTCGGCGGCGTGCGTGGAGATTTTCCCGGTGACAAGGTCACGGACGACGATGCCTTTGGCGTGGCCATCGACCAGCACGAGTTCGAGCATTTCCGAGCGGGGGAACATTTCGACCCCACCCTCGGCGATCTCCTTGTTCAAGGCCTGGTAGCAACCGATCAGCAGCTGCTGACCCGTCTGGCCGGCGGCGTAGAAAGTGCGCTTGACCTGGGCGCCACCGAACGAGCGATTGTCGAGCAATCCACCGTATTCGCGAGCGAAGGGAACGCCCTGAGCCACGCACTGATCGATGATGTTGTTCGAAACCTCTGCCAGCCGATAGACATTGCTTTCGCGTGAACGAAAGTCTCCGCCTTTGATGGTGTCGTAGAAAAGCCGGTAAACCGAGTCGCCGTCGTTCTGATAGTTCTTGGCGGCATTGATCCCACCCTGGGCGGCAATCGAGTGAGCTCGACGGGCACTGTCTTGGTAACAGAAGCATTTCACCTGGTAACCCAACTCGGCAAGCGAGGCGGCCGCGGCACCACCAGCGAGGCCCGATCCAACGACGATGACCTTGAATTTTCTCTTGTTGGCGGGATTGATGAGCTTCGAATCCTGCTTGTGGCTGGACCACTTCTGATCGAGCGACCCTTCTGGAACTTTTGCGTCGAGAGCTGACATGGTAATCGGGAAATTAGCGACCGAAGCCGAAAACAAGAATGGAAATGGGGATGGAAAGAAAGCCGACCAGGATGAACCATGCGTAACCGGAGCTGAGTTTATCGAGCGCTCCCGCCGTTTTCCTGGAACGCAATCCGAGGGTCTGGAACATGGACTGGACCCCGTGGCTCAGGTGGGAGCAGAGCAGTGCCATGGCGATGGCGTAAAAAAGCACGACATACCAAACGGAGAAGCCATCGATGACCATCTGCCAGGCGTTGGGTCGGACCACCATTTCGCCGTTGCGGTTGACCTCTTCAAAGTAACGGTCGTCCGTTCCGTAGGTATTGCCCACTTTGGCGGTGAAGTGCAGGAGATGGTAAACGATGAAGGCGAGGATCGTCAGTCCGCTCCAGATCATGAGACCCGACGACCGCTTCATCTGGATCGTGGCCTTGTATTCGTAGGAGTCGCGCGCCGCCCGGTTCTCCCTTGTAAGCGAGATCGTTGCTGCAATGTGGATCGCTACGATGGCGAGCATCCCGATTCGGAAGAGCCAGATCCCCATGCCGTGAAGCATGTTGTGCAGGAATTCGGCGTAGTCGTTGAACATTTCCGGTCCGGCGAAAACCAGCAGGTTTCCGACGAGGTGACCGAGAAGGAAAAAGACCAGGCCGAGCCCGGTGAGAGCGACGAGCATCTTGCGGCCGATACTGGAAGTCCAGATTCGGCAAATGGTTGGGCAACTACGGGTGGAGTCGGACATGAGACGGGGTTCGCTTGATCAATGAAGGCGACGCAAGACCTCTAGTTAGGCGAATCCCGACGCGCAAGGGGAGAGTCATCGAAGAACAGGATATGCGGCAATTGAGTCAAATGACGCCAATTCAGAAAGGTTTCGCCAGCCCGAGATAGGCGGCGATCACGCCGCAGGCGATGGCGACGGCGAGGACGACGCTTGCGGGCATCACCTTGCGCTTGGCAAGGGCGGGGCAAACGCCGAGGACCAACCAGAGTCCCAGCTTTACCATCCACCAGTACTGTCCCTCGGGCGGTTTTTTGAGCAGGGCGAAACCGACGACAAGAATCAGAACGAGCGAGACCCCATGGAGAATCGAGGCCGACTTCTTCGATGAGCCCGCCCCGAGGCAGATGGTGCCGATGGCAGCGAAAAAGCCGAATGCCCCCGCGAGGTGGAGGGTCTGGAGGAGAAATGGATTCATGGCTTGATTTGTGGCTTGAGAGCCCTCGTGGGCAAGAGAAACCCTGATTGAAACGGGGAGATTTGCCTGCTGTGACTCCGACCATTCCGTGGGGATTCAGGCCCTGGACGGGTGGACAATCCACGTCATCTTTGGATTTTCGAGAGACAAGGTTGCAGGGCTGGCGGTTTTACGGGAGAACACGCCTGCTGAATGACGGAACTTTTGATCGATCCCGCCCGCCGGAGCGGATGCCAGGAACTTGAAAAGCTTGAAGAGTTGCTGGAAACTGCGGCTCTCAGGCAACGCTCACCCATCGATGAACTGCTTGATGCGGGGATCGTTGATGAGGAGCCCTACATGCGCGAACTGGCCGCCGAGCTCGGGATGGAGTGGCTCGATTCGATTCCCGCCCCGGATGCACCGCTGCCCTTGCGCGAAGCCTGCGGGCCTCGAGTCGCCCTGCGCCATCGCTTGCTTCCCGTCGAAATCACCGGCGATGAGGAAAATCCCTGCCTGAGGCTGGCAACCTTCGATCCTTTCAATCTCGTCGCTCGCCAAGCAGTCGCCCAGGAAATCGATATTCCCGTGGAGTGGTGCATGGCCTCGCGCCGTCGGATCCACGAAGCCCTGCGGAGACTCTACGGGGTGGGAGCGGATACTTTCGAGCAGATCCTCGAAGGGCGTGACATGGACTATTCGAACATCGAGGCGTCCGACGAAGCCAACGTCATTGACGCCGATGACGATGAGGAGGCCAGCGTGGTCAAGTTCGTGAACCAGATCATTCGCGAGTCGCTCGATCAGAATGCGACGGATATTCACGTCGAGCCCCTCTCGGACAATCTGCGAATCCGCTACCGGGTTGATGGTCAGTTGATCGAGGTCACGGTTCCCGAAAACATCAAGGCCTTGCAAAGTTCGGTGATCGCCCGTTTGAAGATCATGTCGCGGCTCGACATTGCCGAGCGCCGCTTGCCTCAGGATGGCCGGATCAACCTTCAGTTCGAGGGGCAAACCATCGACGTGCGTGTCGCCACCGTGCCGACCGTGGAAGGGGAGAGCGTTTCTCTGCGTCTTCTCAACCAGCAGAAGTTCAACGTCGAAAAGCTCGGGATGGAGCCCTTCGTCCGCGACAAGATCCGCAGCCTGCTCCATTTGCCCAACGGGATCATCCTGATTACCGGACCGACGGGTTCGGGCAAGTCGACGAGCCTCTACTCTTTCCTCAGCGAGATCAACCGGCCCGACCAACGGATCGTGACGATCGAGGACCCGGTGGAAAACAAACTACCGGGAGTGATGCAGATTGCAGTCAAATCGGACATCGGTCTGACCTTTGCGACCGGCCTCCGATCGATTCTCCGGGCGGACCCGAATATCGTGATGATCGGGGAAATTCGTGACCTTGAAACGGCCGAGATCGCCATCCGTGCGTCCCTAACAGGTCACTTGGTGTTCTCGACTCTGCACACCAATGATGCGCTCGGTGGGATCAGCCGTTTGACCGACATGGGGGTGGAGCCTTTCCTCGTCTCGGCGGCCGTGCGTGCGTTCTTGGGTCAGCGATTGGTGCGGCGACTTTGTGATCATTGCAAAAAGCCACGCGATGTCAGCGACAAGGACCGCCGGGATTTGCTCATCCCCATGAATCTCGAGGGGCAGGCCTATGATGCGGTGGGTTGCGACCGCTGCCGAAATACGGGGTTTTCCGGCCGACTTGCCATTTATGAAGTCGCCGTAATCGGTGGCGAAATGCAGGAAATGATCGCTCATGGAGCGAACTCTCCGGAGATCCGGGCACGAGCGGTTCAGGATGGTTATGTGCCCATGCGCGGGTATGGGTGGTATAAAGTGATGCAGGGACTCACAACGATCGAAGAGGTCATCTCCGTGACGGCGACCGACGCTGGTGGTGCCTGATTTGCAACCTGACTACGATCATGCCGGTTTTTGCCTATAAAGCTTTGAGTGCCACTGGGGCGGTTCAGACCGGTCAGGTGGATGCGGGGGATCGCGGGGAAGCGCTTCGTCTGTTGGATCGACGGGGTCTTCAGCCTGTTAGTCTGACGCAGTCGAAAGGAGTGGTTTCGGCGAAGCCCCAGAAGGGCGATTCCAAACGAGGTCCGAAACCGGTCGCGAAGCCGGTGGCGCCTAGGAAAGAGGATTCGTCCGATGGTGGTCAGTTGAAGTTGAAGCGGGCCGAAGTGGTGTTGTTCACCGAGGAGTTGGCCGACATGCTTGGTGCGGGCTTGCAGCTGGAGCCGGCACTGAAGGCCATGGAGAATCGTCAGGAACTCGGCTCGCTGAAGGAAGTCGCTGAGGGAATTCGAACACACGTCCGGGATGGCATGAACTTCTCGCTGGCGCTGCGAAAAGTCAGCCCGAGTTTTGGTCCGCTCTACTGCTCGCTCGCGGCGGCGGGTGAGGCATCGGGTGCTTTGGATACCATTCTCCGTCGTCAGGCCCACTACCTCAAAACTCTCTCCGAGCTTCAGGCTCGCCTGATTCTGGCGATGATTTATCCGGCTTTCCTGGTTTTCGCCGGCGTTGGAGTATCCGTTGTTTTTGTCACCATTTTGATTCCACAGCTCACGCAGCTGATCGAGTCGGCACCAGGGGGCAAGCTTCCTGGACCGATCCAATTATTGGTATCGGTGAGCGATCACCTGGGAGTATATTGGTATGTGTATCTGATTCTCTTGATTGCTGCTGGTCTGTTTTTCAAGGCATGGAAGGAGAATGAAGCCAACCGTCCGACCTGGGATCGGGTCAAGTTGAAGCTGCCGATGATCGGTCCGGTGATATCGAGCCGCTTCTACGTGCAGTTTCTTGAAACGATGGCGAATCTCGTTGGCAATGGTCTGACCTTGCTGCGCGCCTTGGAGCTTTCTCGTGACGCAACGCAGAATCTCTCGCTTCGGGCCTCGCTGAACGACGTCATCGATCAGGTTGGAGACGGACGTGCCTTGTCGAAAGCCATGGTGCGAACCGGCAATTTTCCGGCGCTTCTGATCGATATGGTTTCGGTCGGTGAGCAGACGGGTAAGATCGATCTCTCCCTCAGACGTGCCGCGGAAAGGTATGACAAGGAGTTGAACAAGGACTTGAACCGCATCATGGCGCTGATCATGCCGACGATTCTGATCATCATGGCGCTCCTGATCGGAACGATGGCCTACCTGATGATCAACGCGATCTTCCAGACGATCTCGAACCTCAACGGTCGCTGAGGTCTTGAGCCGTTGTCAGTTTGAGATGCTCAAGCACTTCCTCGACCGAGTGAAGAAGGGGAGCTTGGACGGTGCTTAGTTCGGCGACAGGTCGGTATCCCCAGCTGACGAGCAGCGGGTGCATTCCAGCGTTCTCCGCGGTCTCATGATCGACGAGTGAGTCGCCGATGAAGGCAAAGGATTCGGGTTGGATCCCGATGGCTTTCGCAATCTCAAGAGCGCCGGAGGGATCGGGCTTGGGTGTCGTTCCTTCGCGGTGCCCCAAAACCTCGGCAAAGGTCCCGGATTGAAAAAGGGAAGCCACGATGTCTGAGGTGAAAGGATGCGGCTTGTTGGAAAGAACGGAGAGAGGCAGTCCATCTTTTTTTAGTTGGGCCAGCATGTCCGCAACACCGGGAAAGAGCTCGGTGCCCTGCAGCCAGGTGTCGCGGTAGTCATTCATGAAAGCTCGATTAACGGCATCGGCATCGCGATCGGGAAGAGAGTCCGGGACGCCTCGGCGACAGAGCATCCATGAACCATTGCCAATAAACGAGCGCACGGCATCAAGCTCGTGCTGTGGGTGACCATGGCTGGCAAGCGCCCGGTTCAGGGAGGCGGCAATGCCGGGCAGCGAGTCGACAAGGGTGCCGTCGAGGTCAAAAATGGCGGCTTGAATCATGGGGCGTCGTTAGGCGCTGGGCCGTCACTTGGCGACGGGAAACTTTTCTCCCCACGCGATTTGGCACTCGCGGGTCCATTGAGGTTCCTCTACTCGATGGCCGATGAAAATTGCCTTCGCCGCTGCTGCCATCTCGACCTTGTTGCTGGCAAATTGCGTCGGAGTGAGAGCGAAGAAGCACACATACACCGCGAGTAGCGGGGCGGTGGAAGTCGGTGGGGCGACGGTTGAGGTCCAGTTTCGACCCGAGGGAACGAAGGGGCCGAACATGATGCTTACTGCGATGGTGATTGGTGGTGGGTTCGCCACCTTTGATGGGCCGTTCCGATGGAGGGTGGAAGCTCTCGGTGAGATTGGAGAGCAAGAGAAACTGATCGTCCATCGGATCCGCACTCGGACCTCGAAGAGTGGCAGGGATGAGTGGTTTCCCCGTCAGCACCTCGGTTTTGAGAAGTCCTTCCGGCCGCTCAAGGGGCAGGCAGGGGTGAGTCGGGCCCGCTATGAGATCCCGGGATTACTCAAAGTGAAGCCTGAGGAGGATGGCCGGCTGGACGTGTGGATCGACCTCAGCATCGTCGGCAGGGACGCCACGGTCAGGCAAACCCTTCGCTTTGCGCTGGATCCGGACACCAAACGGGCGGATGAGGTGGTCTTCCTTCCGGTCGAGATTGTGAAGAGCATTGGGACGGAGCCGGAGGACTGGGAGGATTCGATGTGGGATTGAGCGTTGCCGAGTGGCGATTTGGGGTCTAATTTCCGCCGTGGTCGTGCTTCTTCGAGCTCTGTTGTTTTCCGGTTCCTCGCTGCTGCTATTGGCGTCGGGGGCTTCTCAGGAAGTGGTTTCGACCCCTTCAAGTCCTGTTTCTGATCTGTCCGGATCCGTGGCCTCGGCTGATGATGCGTCGATCTTCAATCGGAAGAATGCGCGGACGATCCAACTGGAGATTCCGGCACCGCGCGGTCAGATTACCGATCGCGAGGGCAACCCTTTTGCTCAGAACCGTGTGGCTTATCAACTCGCGGTTCAGTATGAGCAGTTTCCCAAGGAAGATCGAGAGGCGATCATTGCCTGGGGTCGCGATCGAGTTGAGATGGCCAAGCAGCTCTCGGCTTCGATCCGGGAGCCAAGTGATGAGGAGCTCTTTCAGCACTACCGCCATCGGCGTTGGCTGCCCTTTTACATTTCCAGCCACATCAGTGAGGAGGAAAGGGAGAAGATCGAGCCGAAGCTGACGCGTGGACTGATCCTGCAGCCGGTCTATCAGCGCTACTACCCTGAAGGGAGCGTCGCTTCCCATATCATTGGCTATACCGGTCTTGTCGGCAAGATGGAGACGGGTCCCATCAACCACCTCGAGCCATTGTGGATCGAAGGGGAGGGCCGCGCGGGCTTTGAGAAGATCTACGATGAGGAACTCAAGGGAAAGCCGGCGAGTTTGCAGATGATCTTTGATGAAAACGGGAATCGTCTTTTGCATGACCAGAAGGGCCGTCCGCGGGCTGGAGGCACCGTGGTTTCCACGCTCAACCTGAGGTGGCAGAAACGTGCGGAGAAGGTTCTCGATACGCATGCCCGACGCGGGGCGATGGTGGTGATCGATGTCGCGACAGGCGAAGTGTTGGTGATGGCTTCGAAGCCATCGTTTGATCTCAATCTGTGGATTCCGGGGATTAGTCAAAAGGACTATGATGTGTTGCGGGAGGATAGTGGAAAGCCACTCTTCGCGCGGGCGTTTCAAGGGGCCTACCCACCGGCATCCGCGTTCAAGCCTATCGTCGCTCTGGCGGCGCTGAATGAGGGAACGATTACACCGGACACCACGGTCTACTGTCCCGCTTTCATTGCATACGGGAAGCACAAACTGTGGAATTGGTCGCGTTCTCCTTACGGCGATCTCTCGGTGGTTCCGGCGATCAAGTGGTCGAACAATCCGTGGTTTGCCCAGGTGGGGAATCGAGTGGGTTCAGGGGTGTTCCTTGGACTCGCACGACGGCTTGGTTACGGGACCACGTCGGGCTTGCCACTCATTGGTGAGGAGAACGGATTGATTCCAACCGCCGAGTGGGTTCAAAAGACCTATCAACGACCAATCACCGAGGGTGATGCCGCCAACTGGTCGATTGGTCAGGGGGCCGTGCTCGCGACGCCGCTCCAAGTCGCTCAGGGGATGGCGGGCATTGCGAATGGTGGTGCCTTGCCCAAGCTGCATTTGATGATGCAGGTTCAGGATACCTACGGCCGGGTTATTCGGACCGCGCAGCCCGAACGTCGCAACTGGCTCGGCGTGGATCAGGTGGCATTGGACGCGGTCCGGGAAGGAATGCGGGAGGTCGTCGCTGGAGGCACAGGACGATCAGCCGGGCTCTCGTGGACGGAAGTATGCGGCAAGACAGGCACTGGGCAATGGGGGCCGGAGTCAAAAAATCAGGGGGTGGCATGGTTCGCGGGATTTCTGCCTTATGACCAGCCGCGCTTGGCCTTCGCTTGTCTTTATGAGGGCCGGCCCGGGCAGAAGGTCAGCGGTTCCCGCAATGCCTGTCCGATGGTGCCTGCCTTCTTCAACAGCTTCGAAGATGAGATTTCAGAGATGGTTGCCCCGGCGCCGAAGGCGGTGGTGGTGGTCGATGAACTTGAGGTTCAGGAAGACACGGAAGGGGTGTTGCGCGCCATTCCCGTGAGCCCGCTTGAGCTGGAAGAAATGTTTCCGGACGGGGGCGATGTGCCCGCGGCCTTGCCGGTTGAGCTCGATGATGAAGGAGTGCCGCGCGCCCTTCCTGTGGAGCCCGGTGAATTGGAGTGAGGACGGGCTTGGCGAAAGTTCTGCTTTCGGCGCTGGACCTGAACTGCTTCAGACCTCAAACACGGCGCGCCCCGTCACAGGTGACGGTCTGAAAAAGAATACGATTTAAACTCATGGATATCCAAATTGCAGCACTCTGTGACCACGCCGCCGACTACAACGGCAAACTTGTCGTGACAGGTGCCTTCGACACTCTTGCCGCGCGTGCCATTCCTGTCGTTCATCCGTCTTGTGCTCTTGCACTGAGGTTTTGCTTCACACAGGAAGACGTGGGACGTCACAAACTTTCGATCAACATCATCGATGAGGATGGTCAGTCGCTTGACGAAAAGAACATGCCAATCGAACCGGAGTTCGAAGTTCAGCTGCCACCCAATGTGCCTTTCCTGACAAGAAACCTGATCATGAATCTGCAAGGTCTTCGTTTCCCGACAGCAGGCATTTTCTCTGTCGACATCGGCTGCGATGGCGAACTTCAAATGAGACTTCCGCTGAGGATTGTTCAAGTGGGCGAGGGCGAAGGTCAGCCGCAGCAGTGAGCAGCAGAGCCCGATTGAGAGATGAGTAACCAGACCTTCCGCCGTTGTGCCGTGGTCACGGGTGCCTCATCCGGGCTTGGCGAGGAATTCGCCCGCCAGTTGGCTTCAAAGTGCGGCGTCATCATCCTGGTGGCCCGCCGGGCTGAACGCTTGGAGCGTCTCGCTTCGGAGCTTCGGAGCGGGAATTCGCAGTTGGAAGTCGTGGTTCATGTCGCTGACCTAACGGTTGGCACCGCCCGCGAGCATTTCATCTCGACGGTGGATGCGGCTGGCTTGAGACCCGACCTGCTGATCAACAATGCAGGCATGGGGGACTACGGCGAGTTTTCGTCGGCCGAGTGGTCGAAACTGGAATCGATGCTTCAGCTGAATATTGAAGCACTGACCCATCTAACGCATGGATTGTTGCCACTGATGAAGCGAGGTGGAGGCGGCTCGATCATCAATGTAAGTTCGCTCGCGAGTCTACTACCGATCCCGGACTTCGCGGTCTATGCCGCGACGAAGGCCTACGTGACGAGCTTTTCAGAAGCGCTCCGGATCGAACTAGCTGAGCACGGGATCGGAGTGACGGCATTGTGTCCCGGCCCGGTTCATACGGGATTTGGGGAGGTCGCGATGGGAGCCCGCCAAGAGAGTGTCTTTCCGGGTCGCGAGTTGTTCTATGTCGATGCTGCCAAGGTCGTTTCGCAAGCCCTGTCGGGGAGCAAGTCAAACCGGGCGAGGGTTTTTCCCGGGTGGCAGATTGCTGCGGCTGCGGTGATTATTTCGGCCATACCCATCGCGCTGATGCGTTTGGCCATGAGCACCCGTCCACGGCGCTGAGCTTCGGGATTTCAACAATTCCACGCCGCGAGGAAGGGATTCCCTTTCCGCTCGCTTCCAAGCCGGGTGATCGGTCCGTGTCCTGGCAGCAAAAGAAGGTCGGCGTCGCGATCGGAGACCGCGGCTTCAATCGTCTTTCTGGCGAGTTGGAAGGCGGCGGGATTCGGGCAGCCTCCGATGGACCCTGCAAAAATGGCATCGCCGACGGCGAACAATTGGATCGAGGGCCCATTGATGAAATAACCGAGTGCCCGAGGATGGTGCCCGCTGAGGTCCACCGTCCGAACTGAAAAGGGACCGATCTCAAATTGCTCGTCTGCAGCTGTTGGTTTGCAGCCTGTGAGCTCCGCAGGTGAGTGAATCGAAGCCATTTTCGGAGCCACCGAGGCAGCGCCTCCGATGTGGTCGCGATGCCCGTGGGTAATGAGAAGGTGGCTGGTCAGCGGTCGGGACTTTTCCAACTCCGACAAAAGATCCCCGGGGCCGGATCCGGTGTCGATGATGAGGCGGGTCTCTTCGGACTCAATGAGCCAGACGTTGACTTCTTCATCCTCAAACGGAAGGGAAAGGCGGATCAAGCCATCAGGAGGGGAGACATCGGGTTGATACTCGGGAAGGCGGCACAGCGCGGATGCATCGAGATCAAGAATCGGTGCCAAGCGAGCGACGACGGTGTTTGAATAGTTCTCTGCAAAAAGTGAGGAGAGTTCGTCAGAGGTGATCCCTGCTCGTCGGGCAAGCTCGTCCGGGCTGATCCCCAGTCCGATCATGGCCTTGCGGACGACATCCGAAACGGTGTTGTAGAGTGACATGGCTTAGCTGAGTTCGCAGGCGAGGCGGATGGCATGAATCATTGAGCCGGCTTGGGCGCTCCCCTTGCCGGCAATGTCGAATGCGGTTCCGTGGTCCGGACTGGTCCGGGGCTTGGACAGACCGAGCGTGATGTTCACGGCGGTATCGAAATCCAGCAATTTCAGCGGAATCAGACCTTGATCATGGTACATCGCCAGTACGGCCTGATAACGGCCCGCAGCCGCATCACGGAATACGGCGTCGGGAACATGGGGGCCACTGAAGACACCGGGGAAGATGGCGGCCAGCTCGTCGATGGCAGGCTGGATGATTCGGGATTCCTCGTCACCAAACTTGCCCCCTTCACCGGCATGGGGATTGAGGCCACAAACGGCGATCTGACTCGAGCTGCCGAAACGACGCTCCACGAAGCCAGCCAACAGGCATCCGATCGAAACGATGCTCTCCTTGTTCAGGGTGGCCACTGCCTCACGAAGCGAAAGATGGATGCTCGCCAAGCCAACGGTTAGAGTGTCTCCGGAGAGACACATGCCGTAGCTCTCGGCACCCAGCAGGTCAGCAAAATACTCGGTCTGACCGGGGAATGGAAAGCCGACCGATTCAAGCTGAGCCTTTGAGACGGGACCTGTTACCACGGCGGCGACGTCCTTTTCATCGCGCAGTCTCTCGCCGGCAAGCAGCAGCGCCCGCAAGGACTCTTGCGCCGATGCGGTGTCGGGTTTGCCTGGGATTCCCTGACTACGGTCGCCGAGGACTTCGAAATCAAAGCCGGAGGGAAGCTTGCCTGATGCGAGGGCTTTATCGACCACTTCAGGACCGATGCCCGCTGGATCTCCCAGAGTGATCAGGATGCGAGGCTTGGGCATGTTTCAAGGCCGCTTATTTGATCTTGATGTCGATCAGGGCCTTCTTCCGGAGGTCCTCGATCCAGGCCTCGTAGCGTGCGGAAGTCTTCTTTGCGCGCACCCTTTCATCCATCAGTTTCTTGACGTCGTTGAATGGCGGTGCCGGACCTTTCTTGATGGATTCTACCTCGGCGATGGTAAAGCCAGCACTGTCCTCGAGGGGACCGAGGATCTTGCCGGGTTCAGCATCGAAAAGAATGGCGGCAAACTCAGGTGACAAATCAGGCCGCGGGACGTTTTCCTGCAATCCACCGTTATCAGCGAAGGCGTCCTTGGAGTGCTTCACCGCCAGCTCTCCGAAGTCCGCTCCATTGCGGATCTCGTCTGCCAAGGTCTCGGCCAGGGTGAGTTGGGTTTCCGGTGTGGCCAGTGGGTTGGCGGGGTCGAGACGGGGCAGGAAAATCTTCCGGTAAGTGATCGAGTCCTTGGAGGTGTCACGCAAGGAATCCTTGGACTCGGCATACTCTTTGCTGACCTCACCCGGAAGTGGTGGAGGCGCGTCCTTGAACTTCTCGCCACGCATGGCTTGGACGATGAGCTTCTCGCGAGTCATGTTGCGATAGCTGCCCATCCCCATTTGAGCTTTGGAGAGTTCCTCACGGAACTTGGCGCTATCGCCGTTGTAGAGGGTTTGGATCTGACGATCGATTTCCTGATCCACAACACGATCAGGAAGATTGGCTCCCTTGGCCTCCATCTTCTTGAATTCAGCCATGATCAACTGCCGGTCAATGAGCTCGTCAAGAATCTGGTCCCGCGACTCATTGAGGCGACGATCAAACTCAGGCCCACGACGTGGAAACTCGGCCATTAGCTGTCCGATGACGGGCGAAAGCATGACTCCGACTTCTTTTGCGGTGATGGGCAGACCGTTCACCGTGGCGGCGATTCGGTTCACCTCCACCATGCCGGATGGAATCGCCGATGGAGTGCCGGTTTCCGCTTCGCTGATCGCGATGGCGGATGGGATTTCAGGCTCTTGAGCGAGAAGGGCGGTCGGAAGGAGGAGGGAAAGAATCCAAGAGCTTTTCATTGGCGACAGGGTCTGGATGGATGTTCAACGCAGGACGATCGATTGCAAGCGGCGAAAATCGGCGATTCCGATGCGGGTGCAAGAAAAACCCCCGTGCCGTCGCTGCGGCACAGGGGTGGGATAGTCAATTCGAGGGAAACCTATTCCGGACGGACGGCGTCTGCAGCCTTTTCGAGGCCGTCGGCTGCCTTCTCGGCAGCGGCGTCAGCCGCATCTTTCACAGCCTTCTCGGCGTCTTCAGCCGCCTTTTTGGTAGCATCGACCGCGTCGCTTGCGGCATCCTTGGTAGCATCGACTGCATCTCCGGTCGCTTCCTTGGTGGCTTCGACCGCATCACCTGCGGCTTTCTTGGTGGCCTCAGCGGCATCGCTCATGCCTTCCTTGGCGCTCTCCGCCATTTCCTCGGTCTTTTCGGCAGCCTCGTCCATTTTCTTTTCAGCGTCAGCTTTTTGCGACTCGGAACAGGCGGTAAAGGCGAAAGGCAGGATGGCGAGCAGGGCGTAGTGGTAGTTCTTCATGGGACTTATGTGGTTGGTTGCGCGGAGTTTCGTAAAAGTACTGACGCGAGTCAACTACTAGCACGTTCAGTTTGCATGGTAAAATATTGAGGACACGGCTATACCCCGGCTAGAAAGTCTCACGCCGCCACTTTGGAAACTGTATCCGTGCAATGTCCCACCTGTTTTGAGTGGTTTGAAGTCGCCATGCCGGGACCGGACGAACTGCCCACCGAAATCGACTACGATTGCGAGATTTGCTGTCGGCCGATGCTGATCGTCTTCGATTCCGATGGCGGCTGGGCGAAGGGCCTTGGTGATTAGACCGTTTCCGTATTGCGGTGAGCGTGCAAAGCTGTCATACCACCGCCCGATGCTTCGCTGTTTCCAGGGTTTCGTGCTTCTTTTTCTCGCTTCACTCCTCAGTTCCTGTGGCAGCGAAGACGGGGTGGCGGAGTCCGCGACACCGCCTCCGCGAAACGGCTTCGAGCAAAAGAGTGGCGAACTCTTTGATGACGATTCGGACAAGATGATTGGCCGTTACGCCAAGACGAATCCGATGATGCAGAATGGTGGCGACAAGCCGGCCGAAGAGTCGGCAGTAGGAGAGAACCGCTTTTTTGAGGGAGAACTGGCCAAGCGGGAATTTGCCGCCAAGGACTACACGAAGAAATCATTCTGGGGCAGCAAGGACTACGCCAAGCAGGTCTATGGAGGAAATACCGACGGCAGTCGTTTCCAACAAGGCTCACGCTTTGATTCTCAAGGGGCACCGGAAGGTGGGCTGACTTCCGCGCAGTCTGGCAGCCGCTACGCAACCACCCAGCAAGTGACCGGAGCGGCTCGCGAAGCGGGGAACGCCAACATTTCCAAAGTCTCAGACGCCAAAACTGATGCGCGCAGGGAGTCTTACCGTCAGCCTGAGATCAGGGACTGGCGGGAACAGCGGGGGCTGACCATCGATGACACCCGCAGCATGCTCGGGCGAAGCGATTGATCACCGGGGAACGGTGTTCGTCAGGACCTTCTTCAGCTCCGTCCACTTGATGGGTTTGCCCTCAAGGAAAGAGCTTTGGTTGGCAATCAACTGGATTGACGAAAAACCCGCGGGAAATCGTTCGCGCATGAAGCCGGCAAGGCTGCGTGTCGGAGAGCTTTCTTCGCGGATAATCAGATCCGGAATTTTCAGATGAATCGCACGAGTCCACTCCCGGACCCAATCCGCTTCGGAGTTGCGACGACTATCGTAGCTGAAAAGGAGGCCGACCTCGCCAAGGTTCTGTCGAGTGTCAAAAGAGATGTGGATGACCTCGTCCTTGCGCCTGAGAGCGTCGGCGGCGCGCTGGGTGAAGGTATCCAGATAATATCGTTTCTGGCGCTCATCGAGGCGCTGTCGCTGCTCCGGCGTGAGCTTCATCGCGAATCGGCTCCAGCGGGTATCGTCTTCCGGGTGCTTTGAGAGGTCGACAAGCAGACGGCTGACATCGGCATGAAGGAGTTGAGCATGGAGCTTGGAGGCCACGCCTTGGGCGAGATTGAGAGCGCCGGGTGACCAACCCTCTGCAGAGGTGATCTGTTCCTCGTTGCCCTTCATGTCGGCCCGATGCCATTCGGGCACGGTGCAGACAGCCGTTTCACAGGTGGGGATGAAAACTCGCATGAATTAGAAAGCATTGCCGATGGCAAAGTGCCAAGCCCCGCTGGGTTCGCCAGGGTCCTGGGTCATATTGTGGCCATACTCGAGTCGCACTGGGCCGATGGGCAGATCTAAGCGGATTCCAAGGCCAAGGGCCACATTGATTTTGTTCATTCCGAAATCTTCCCAGTCAGACGACAAACCGCCGGCGTCGATGAAGACGACTCCCTTCAGCGGACCCGTGACGGAACGGATGTATTCGATGTTCGTTACCCATGAAGCTTCGCCGCCAATGGGATAGCCCCGATCTTTTGGACCGAGTTCGCGCTCGGCGTAGCTACGCACACTCCGCGGGCCTCCATTGAAAAGTCGAAGGTCGATCGGGAGCTGGTTTCCCGATGGGACAATGAAGTTCGCACGAGCTCCGAATGCCAACTGGCCGGCATCGCCGAGAGGCTGATAGTAGGAACTTTCAAAACCACTTCTGACGTAGGTCGTGCTGTCATCACCAACCGCTGAACCTGTGAAGAGGGGGATCTCAAAATGCCATCCTTCGGTTGGCAGGATCGGACTGTCACGAAAATCGATCCGATGGGTGACTCCCAGGTAAGCATGTTGGTAGTCGGTCTCTCCGAGTTGGTTGACGGGAAGACCGTCCGAGGTCGTTCTCGCTGTGCTAAGCCCCAGGATCATCGTGGATGTCGAGTTCTCCGTGAAACTGTAGCCAAGCGAGCCTTCAATTCCCGACGTCCAGTTGTCGTATCCTTCGTTGTTGCGGCTGAGCGAGAAGAGGCGGGCATTGCCGCGGATGTCCGTTCCCCACAGCCAGGGATCAGTCAACGAGATCTCACCCAGCAGCGAACGTTGAGAGATCTCCCCTCCGGCGGAAAAGTTCCTGAGCATGCCGCCAAAGTTGCGGTCGTAGTAGCTGGCACCGATGATGGCCCCCTCGTAGGTGCCGAACCCACCGGTCAGGGATATTCCCCGTGCATCAGCCTCTTCGAATTGCAAGGTGGCATCCATGATGTCGCCTTCCCGTTCTTTGGTTTCGATTCTCAGGGAAGAGAAGGCACCTGTTGCGATGAGTTGCCGGATCCTCGTGTCCACTTTGTTGCCGTCGAGGTAGGCATTGCGCAGTGGTTCGATACGGCCCCGAATCCGTTCAGGCTTGGTCTTCTCCAAACCATTGAAGGTGACCTCGCCGAGCCGGAAACGTTTGCCTTCGACGATGTTGAACCTCGGGAACACTTCTTCCGAGCCGATCTCGACCTCCATCCTGACGGTCGCATTGACGAAGCCCTGGCTGCGGTAGTATTCAGTCACGCGCAGCCTGAGTTCATTGATGTTGGTAGTATTCGCCGGGCGTCCGACATAGGGCGCAACCCTTTCGTCGAGACCAGCGGACTGCTCGTTGCTGAAGCGGGGATTGCTGATCGTGAAGAGAGTGCCGGGATTGACCTTGATGACGACATCCGTATGGCCGGTCTCGGGATTCTTTTGCTGTTCGGTGATTTCCAGCGTCGGCTTCCAGTAACCGTTGCTATTGAGCTCGCTTTCCATCAGGCCCAGTCCGTCTTCGAAATCCGATTGGCGAAGGGGAGGCTCGGTCGATGTGGAAATGTTCCGCTTCGATGGATTGAGACGAAAGAGGCTCTCGAGCTTGTTCGCCTGCTCGGGGTCTTCGAGTCCCTCGATCGTCACCGTTCCGAGCGTTTCGCGTGGGCCCTCGTCGATCCTCAATCGGATCAAGTTGCTGGAGAGAATCTTCCAACTGACTTCAGCGTCGTTGTAGCCATTTTTGCGAAACAACTGCTCGACCATGAAGGCGCTGTCAGCGGTTCGAGCGCGCGATGCCGGCTGGCTCCGAATGTAATCGAACCGCCCTCCGATCAAGCGCTCGATGTCACTTTCAGAAAGGGACTGCATGCCAATGATTTGGATCTCTGTCTCGCCGAAGATCGGAAGCAGAGTGGCAATCATGGCCGAGACGGTCAGGGAAGCGCGCATCAGCGGAAACGGAAGAGGTAAATCAAGGTGCTGCGGGTATTCCCCTCTTCACTGATGCCGGCCCTGACGAGCCAGTTGTCATCGAGATTGAAGGTGGCGGAATTGTATTTTGTGCTGGTGTAGGGATCTTTCTCGCCGACTTGGAAATCGACCTTTTCGATGAGTTTCAATACGGGGCCCAAGCGGTTGAGATACTTCACACGGCCGTTGCGGATTTCTTCGAACAAGAGCTGTGCGGCGCGGGCGGTGGCTGCTTCCGGATCCGCGAAGCCACTGGTCGTCGTTCCGGTGGCGACCAAGGTCATGATCTCGGTCTCGGGCAGAGGAGGATTGGATGTGGGAAGTACTTTCGGATTTGAAACCGGCCCGTAGATGTAGACTTTCAGTTCGTAGGGGCGGACACTTGCTTCTCCACGGATATTCAGCACCGGATCGAATGGGTTGTCGGGGCGAAAAGTGATCTCGCCTTTGGCGATTTTCAAGGTGCTGAAGGGAAGCTTGGCCTCCACCTTGAAAAGGGTTGCCTTTCCTGAAGGTCTCGGCTCACCGACCGTTCCTTTGACCGCCACGTCCATGAAGACGCGGCCGCTGGCCAGGTTGCCACGAATCAGGAACGGATCCTTGGCGAGAAGTCGGAGATCGAGCGACCAGTTCCTGAAGGGTTCCGGCACGGCGGCGGTCGGAGTCGTTGCCTCGGGAGCATCGAAGGCAGGAAGCGAGGGTTCCGAGGGTTGATTGAACGGAACGCCGATCGGGAGGATTTCGATGTCCTTGTAGAAGAGGCTGTCGACCACTTCGATCTGCCCGCCGAGCGTGGCCTGCTCCCAAGGACCGCTGATCCTGAGATTGGTATTGAGGCGGACAATCATGGAGTCATCACGCCGCGCAGGAAGTTCAGCACCATTGATCGTGATGTCGATTTGTGAGGGTTTGCCATCCACCAGATCGAGGGAGCCTCCAATGTCGAGGGTTCCTCCCGAAAGCTCCGCGGTGAAGTTTTCGATCGTCACCTTTTGGGGGCTGGCAACGATCTTGATCTGACCGTCCTTGATTCGAGGAATCGTGGGGTCGCGCATTTCGAATGCCCCGCCACTCAGAGTGACGGTTCCCATTGGTTCCGGCTCGCCGACCGTGCCGCCCACTTCAACATCAAGATCGACAAGGCCTTGCAGTTTGCGTGCGTCCGGAACGAACTTTGAAAGCAGTTTGAGATCGAAGTCGGCAATTTTTGCGGAAGCATCGAGCTTGGCCTTCTTGATCACCTCGGGGTTTTCCGCCCAAAGGTCGGGATCCCAGTTGGTAATGGCATCGATCCTGACAGGGGGGTAGTCGGGGCTGGTGATGTCGCCCTCGAGTTTGAGTGTTTCTTCGCGACCAATGGCGTTCAGATCAATCGCAATGAGCGGAACGTCGGGCTGGGAAAGGATCCCGACATTCTCGGCGGTGAGCTTGGTATCCAGGACGGGCTTCGCCATGCTGCCCGAAAGCTTGAGTGAGAGTTTGGCACGACTGTCGTCACGAAAGCGGGTTTCCTCCGGGAGATATGGGTGCAGCTTGGTGAGGGCGAGTTCGGTGCTCTCGATATCGACGGCAATTGGTCGCGTCTCTCGAAGAAGCGCCTTCCAGTCGGAAAAATCTTCCGGGACCGGAATCTTCGCGGTTCCGTTCAGGAGCGTATCTTCGCCGTCCGACCATGCGAGTTTGCGAAGCTCGAGTTCCTGGTTTTCCAGCCTGACATCGCCTTCGATTTTCTGGGCTGCTTGCTGAACGTTGAGCGGTGTGAGCTCCAGCTTTTTGGGCCAGTCATAGCTCGCCGTTGCAAATGCCTTGATCGGCTGCTCTTCCGGCAGGCGCTGCCATTCGAAGGAGGTGAGATCCAGATTTCCCTGGTGGGTTTTTTCCTCAAGGTCGCCGCCACCCGTCCAATTCAAGCTGGTCTTCATCCCTGCCGGCAGTGTGACGCCAAAGGGATCGAGCCAGTCTGTTAGAGAGTCGGGCGCGAATTCCCTGATCTCTGCCTTGCCGCTGTAGGTCATCTGGTCAGGTGAAAACTCGCCGTCCAGATTGACACCCGGAATCATCACCGTGGCGCCGGCCTTGCCTTCGTTCTGCCATTGCGCGTCGATACTGATCGGCGGGGCCTCTTCGCTGGAGATGATTGAAAGCTTCGCATCGGCACGGTCCGGCTTCCCGTCATCGAAAGTCAATTCGGCCGAGCCCTTGAAAACGGCGGCAGGGGGAGCGACGGGTTCGTCGGAAGGCGTGAAGCGGTCACGCACGATTGTTAGAGGCTTTTCAAGTTCGGGAATCGAAAAGTCGAGGACCGCCGTTTCTGGCATCATGTCGGCCTCGCGGTCGATGTTCACGTCGGCATTGATCTCAAGAGGGGAGCCGAGAGCCTCACCATTGATGACCGCTTTCAGTTGATCGCCTTCAAGTTTTGCGGCCAGCGAGATCCTGCTGGAAGTCCATGCGTCGAAGTCGATCGCACTGGCACTGAGTTGAAGGTCGGCTTCCAAGGTCTCCAGTCCGCCCTCAAGCCCGCGGGCTTCGATCTTCAGCGAGTTCAGCGTCGCCTCAGCAGGGATGGGAAAACCAAGCTTCTCGGCGACTTGATGGATAACCAATGGCGTATCCTCCTGAACGAGGCTCGCCGTGGACAGGTCGGTCTTTGCATTGAAGCGGACTCCATCTACGATAAGTCCCGTGGCAAAGGTCATCGATTCATTGGCGGGGATTCGTGCGACAAGCTCACGGATCGCCAGTGCCGGCATGACTTCGAGAGATGAGAGGCTGAGTGACTCCTCTTGCCAAGTGATCGTCGAGGTCTGGGCCTCGACCTTGCGGTCGCCGAGAATGGTCATGGTTCCGAGGTCCAGCGTGATCTCGGGAGTTCCTGCGGCGTGAATCAGAGCGGTCGGTTCGATCTGGAAAAGCTCTTCGCCATCGCGATGGATCCTTGCGCTCACATCTCGGATTTCGATTTCAACCGGAAGGATGCGTTGCCTGAGATCGCAGAGAAGGGTGCCGAGATCGCTTTCTTCTTCGTCTTTTTTCTGCTCCTTTTCCGGCGACTTCGCGAGGTCCACCTCAACATGCAGCCCCTGCAAATTGAGGCTCTGGATGTTGCCCTTGATGAGTTCGCTGAGCTTGTAGTTCAGCGATACCTGATCGAGCGCGACGACCTCCATCGCCCCCATGTCGCCCAGATTGAAACGCGAGACCTTGATGTCACCACCCGTCAGGCGACCTTGAAGCTCGAAGTTTTCGCCGAGGCCGGGCAGGAAATGTCGGGCCGCCTTTTCGCCAATCCAGCGCCAGCCCGGACCGTCGAGCCAGACAAGAAAGGCGAGGAGGAAAACGAGAATCTGCCAGCGCTTTTTCCGCCAGCGGGGACGCGCCTGCTTGCTGGCCTTCTGCGGCTCTTCTTTTTCTTCCTCCTCCATCGACTCCCGAATTATGGACAGCGGGATTCAGATCGGCAACCCATGGATTGGCAAGGCTTGTGAATTTTTCCGAGTTTAGGCACTTTGAGGCGATGGCAAAATGGAGTGCACAGCGCGAGAGATTGCGTGAAATCATTTTTGAGGCGGAGACACCGGCCGGTCGTTTCTTCGATGTCACCCTGCTTTGGTGCATCTCGCTGAGCGTGATTGCGGTCATGCTTGAGAGCGTCCAGGAGATCCACGCGGTGTGGGGGGATTTTTTGTATGCGGTCGAATGGGTCTTCACCAGCATCTTCACGATTGAGTATGGCCTCAGGTTGTGGACGTCGAGAAAGCCATTGCGCTATGCGCGCTCCTTCTTCGGTGTGGTCGACTTGATTTCGGTGCTTCCCAGCTACATCGGACTTTTCGTTGCCGGCGGCCATGCCCTCATGGTGATCAGGGTATTGCGACTTCTGAGAATCTTCCGGGTGCTCAAGATGGCCCGGCATATCGCCGGTGCGGACATGCTGATGCGTGCCCTCTATTCAAGCCGGGCCAAGATTACCGTGTTTTTCACCGTGGTCTTAACGATTACCCTCATTAGCGGCACCCTGATGTACATGGTCGAAGGGACTCATTGGGTCGATGGAGAGCGGCAGGGATTCACCAGCATCCCGATCAGCGTCTATTGGGCGATCGTTACCGTGACGACCCTTGGATTTGGGGACATCACCCCTGTAACCCCTCTGGGGCAGCTGCTTACCTCGGCCCTGGTGCTGACGGGATACGCCATTCTGGCGGTGCCGACCGGCATTGTGACCGCCGAGATCATCGGTGCCAGCGCCGGGAATCCGACTTCCGAGGCCTGTCCGTCCTGCGGAGTTCATGGCCATTTGCCCGATGCCCGGTTTTGCCGTCGCTGCGGCGGGAAATTGGACTGAACCAAGGTGCAATTGTCGTCCTGATGTCCATACCATGTCCTAGGTGACACAAAAGCAGGTGCATTGGGCCTTGCGGCTAGTTGACAAACAGGGAGTCCCTTGACCACTGTTCGACACTGCCGGGAGCGCAACGCGTGTGCTACCGGACAAAACGTTACTTTTCCAAAGGCCCGAAAGACCCGTGTTCTCGAACGAAGATTATCTTGCCGACCTGCTTGTAGAGGCAGGTGCCACGACTCAGGAGCAACTGGACCAAGCCCGTAGTGGCGGAGGTTCGGTGATCGAGTCCCTGGTTGCCCAAACGGAACTCACCGAGGCGACCATCGCCTCCGTGCTCGCAACGAATGCGGGAATCGAGGCGATCGATCTGGGACAAACCCCTCCGGATCCCTCGGTCGCCGACACGATTCCCAACGACATCGCCTCACGCTACAAGGTGATCCCGATCTCCGATGACGGGATTTACCTGACGATCGCGGTCGCCGACCCCTTTGATTTCGAGGCCATGGACAGCCTTCCGGCGGTGCTGGCCCGGGAACTGAACTTCGTCTGTGCGCCGCATGGAGAGATTACGGAGCACCTCCAGCAGTTCTATGGACTGGGTGAAGATACCGGCGGCATGGATGTCACGGGGGGGGAGGATGTCGAAACCGGAGACAATGACGCGCCGATCATTCGATTGGTTCAGGGCATGTTGGCCGACGCCATGAAGATGGGATGTTCCGACATTCACATTGAGCCGCTAGAGACCTCGGTCCGCATCCGCTATCGAGTCGATGGCAAGCTCATCGAAGTGGCGAACCACCCGAAAAAGCTTCTTCCTGCGATCATTGCACGTTTGAAGGTGATGAGTGGATCCATGTCGATCGCCGAGAAACGCCTTCCTCAGGATGGTCGGATTCAGGTGAAGGCTGGCGTCAAGGAGATCGATCTCCGGGTTTCCTCGGTCCCTTCGAATCATGGCGAGTCGATCGTCATGCGTATTCTCGACAAGACGGCCCTGGTGCTTGGTCTTCCCGAGCTCGGTTTCCTTTCCGATGACCAACAGACCTTCGAAGAGCTGATTGGTTTGCCGGACGGCATCATTCTGGTGACCGGCCCGACCGGTTCCGGTAAGACGACGACGCTCTATGCCTGTCTCAACGTCATCAACCGCCCGGATCGCAAGATCATCACAGTAGAGGACCCGGTTGAGTATGAACTGCCCGGCATCAACCAGGTGATGGTCAGGGCCGACGTGGGGATGACCTTCGCCGCCGCCCTTCGGTCGATGCTTCGTCAGGCACCGAACATCATCATGATCGGAGAGATTCGAGATGCGGAGACCGCGAACATCGCGATCAATGCGGCACTTACGGGTCACTTGGTGCTCTCCACCCTGCACACCAATGATGCGCCATCAGCGGTGGCTCGTTTGGCCGACATCGGCGTCAAACGCTTCCTGATCGCCTCGGCCGTCCGGGCCATCATCGCCCAGCGTCTCGTCCGTAAGCTTTGCCCGATCTGCAAGGGCCCCGCGGAGCTCACCGAGAAGCAGATGCGTGGCCTTAACCTCGATCCAAGCCGAATCGCCGGCAGCAATATTTTAGGACCAGTCGGCTGCGACAAGTGCCGCGGCGGCGGCTACAAGGGCCGTGCCGGGATCTTCGAAATCTTCAAAATTGACGATGAAGTTCGTCACATGGTGAACGAGAATCTTACTTCCAGCGAGCTCAGGCGTCGCGCGAGGGAGCTCGGAATGCGCACAATGCGCGAAGACGGCATCCGCAAGGTGCTGACCGGAATGACTTCCGCCGAGGAAGTCCTCCACGTCACCATGTCCGACGCCGATTGATTCACTTTTGCCCCAAGACCCAATTTCATGGATAGCAACCAGATCATAGACCTTTTCGTAAGTCGCGGGATGATCGACCGTTCGCTCGGTCAGGACATTCTCAGCCAAGTGGAAAACAGCGGCAAGGATGTCGCCGAAATCCTCGCCGACTTCCAGGTAATTCAAAACAAGGAAGACGTCTGGCCCGTGGTCGCTTCCGAACTTGGAGCCCCGCTCATTGATCTCGTCGGGTGGACTCCGCCTGCGGAGCTTCTTGCTTTGATTCCAGGGGGAACTGCCAGGCTCCACGGGGCTTTGCCGATCAATCTCACCGACGAAGGGCTCCACATCGCGCTCGTCGATCCGATGAACCCTCAGACGCTCGAGGACCTGCGTTTCGCGCTGGATCGGGAGCTGGTTCTTGCTGTCGCCCCGGATTACCTCGTCGAGGATAAGATTGCCGAGGCTTACGGTGGGGATGGCACGGGAATGGAGGATATTCTCAGCCAACTGGAATTCGGTGGCTCGGACGGGAACATCAATGCGGCTGACCTCGAGAACGAAGCGAACTCGGCCCCCATTATCCGTTACGTGGACCTGGTCATGTATCAGGCGATCAAGGAGCGTGCCTCGGACATTCACTTCGAGCCTTTCGAAAAAGAGTTCAAGATCCGCTACCGTGTGGATGGCGCGCTCTACGAAATGGCACCTCCTCCGATCCACCTCGCGATGGCGATCATTTCCCGCGTCAAGGTCATGGCGAACATGAACATCGCCGAACGTCGAGTCCCGCAGGACGGACGGATTGTGAAACAAGTCGGCGACCGTCAGGTCGACATGCGCGTCTCATCACTTCCGACCCACCACGGCGAGTCCGTCGTGCTGCGAATTCTAGACCGCTCGTCGGTCAACCTGTCGCTCGAAGCGCTGGGCCTGCCAGAGCACATCTTCGAATACATCACCGATACGATCGAAAAGCCCAACGGCATCTTCATCGTCACCGGTCCGACCGGAGCGGGTAAGACCACCACGCTCTACGCGGCACTGAAACGGATCAACACCATCGACCACAAGCTGCTGACTGCAGAGGACCCGGTCGAGTATGATATCGATGGCATCATCCAGATTCCCATTCATGAAGCGATTGGATTGACCTTCCCTCGCGTCCTTCGCGCCTTCCTGCGTCAGGACCCCGACCGCATCATGGTCGGGGAGATGCGGGACATGGATACGGCTCAAATCGCGATTCAGGCCTCGCTGACGGGTCACTTGGTGCTCTCCACGCTGCACACGAACGACGCCCCAGGGGCGGTGACCCGCCTTGTCGACATGGGCTGCGAGCCCTTCCTTGTCGCGGCATCGCTTGAGGGCATTCTCGCCCAGCGCCTCGTCCGGACGATCTGTAAGGAGTGCAAATCGCCGTATGAGCCAAACGAGGCCATCCTCACTCAACTTGGCGTTTCGCCCCACGAACTGGGAGACAAGGACTTCTTCACCGGTGCCGGCTGCGAGGTCTGCGGAAATAGCGGCTACAAGGGCCGGGGAGGTCTTTACGAACTCTTGAATATTAACGATCCGGTCCGGGACATGATCATTGATCGCGCCCCGACGGTCGTCTTGAAACAGAAGGCCATGGAGAATGGAATGACGACGCTTCGTGAAGACGGGCTGCGGAATATCTATATGGGCAAAACCACCATTGAGGAAGTTCTCAAGTATACCTGAAATCTCCGAATTTTCGAATCGCCAGCCGATTCTAAGTCCATCATCATACTTCTAATCTTTTCCTAAAAACAGACCCATGCCACAGTTTCAATTCACTGCAGCCGACGCCAAAGGCGAACAAATGTCCGGCACCGTGGACGCGCCAAGCGAGGCCGAAGCCATCACTCAGATCAAAGGACAGGGATACTACCCGCTCCAAGTGGTCGAGGCCGGCAAAGGATCGCTTGCCACTCCCAAAAAGGGGGCAGCCAAGAAAGCCAAAAAGAAGAAGGCCAATTCGAAGGACCCAAAGGGTACGACCGGTGGCCGAATCAAGCCAAAGGTGTTGATGATTTTCACCCGTCAGTTGGCGACCTTGATTGACTCAGGTTTGCCCTTGCTGCGTGGCTTGACGGTTCTTTCCAAGCAGGAGCCGAATCCCGTTCTCCGGGGAACGGTGAACGCACTAGCCGATTCCGTTCAGTCAGGATCGACCTTCTCCGAGGCGCTCGCCCAGCACCCGAAGATCTTCAACAAGCTCTACGTGAACATGGTGAAAGCCGGTGAACTCGGTGGTGTGCTCGAAGTGGTGCTCGTCCGGCTCGCCGAGTACCAGGAGAAGGCTCACAAGCTGAAGAACAAGATCGTTTCCGCGATGGTCTATCCGGTGATCGTGATGTTCATCGCCGTGGCCATCCTCGTCTTCCTGATGCTGGTCATCGTTCCGAAGTTCAAAGAGATGTTCGCGGAAATGGAAAACGCGGAGCTGCCGCTGATTTCCAAGATCGTGTTCGGATTCTCCGAGTTCTTCCTTTCGGCGGATGTCTGGATCATTCCAAACGTCGTCTGGTTCTTCCTAGGCGCCGTGCTTGTCGGCCTCGGCTTCAGCTCGTGGGGCAAGACCAAGGGCGGGCGCCTGGCGCTCGATACCTTGAAGCTCAAGCTCCCGATTTTCGGTGATATTCAGAGAAAGAGCGCCGTGGCCCGTTTCTCGCGGACCCTCGGAACTCTGGTCACTTCCGGTGTGCCGATTCTTCAGGCCCTTAACATCACTCGCGATACCGCAGGCAATGTGGTCATCTCCGGAGCCATCGAAAAGGTCCATGAGGCGGTCAAAGAAGGGGAATCCATCGTGACTCCGCTCCAAGCCTCCGGCGTGTTCCCCGGCATGGTGATCTCGATGGTCGATGTGGGTGAGGAAACCGGCCAGCTGCCGGAAATGCTACTGAAAGTCGCCGACGTCTATGACGACGAGGTCGACAACGCCGTGACCGCCCTGACGTCCATTCTTGAGCCGATTATGATCGTGATTCTGGCCCTCGTGGTCGGATCGGTTGTATTTGCATTGTTCCTACCTTTGATTAAGGTTATTCAGTCGGTCAACGGGTGATCAGAACCCGGCCAACGAACTGAAAAACTCAAACAGAAAGGAAAACCATGAAACATTTCGAGGGAATCGGCAGGCGCCCACAGGGCTTCACTTTGATGGAGTTGCTGGTGGTCGTGAGCATAATGGTAATCTTGGCTGGCTTGACGATGGGCCTGATGTCCTACGTCAACCAGAAGCAGGCGAGTGAAACAGCCAAGGTCCAGTTGGGCCTTCTGGAACTCGCGATAGAAGAGTATAAGGCTGACAATGGCGTCTACCCTGGCGGTAGAAGATCGTACAGCTCAAGACCTACTGATCGGGCCATTATGGAGCTTCAGGAAGCACTCTTCCCAAGCCAGGAGAGGGTGAATGGGAAGCCCACGAAGATCTACCTTACAGAGCTGGATCCAGACAACGACACGCAAGGCTGGTTATCAGGCACAAATCGAAAAAGTATCGAGATCGTCGATCCTTGGGGGACTTTTTATAATTATCGTACTAACGATCCTGACAGTTCTAACACCATTACCGCAAACCCCGGTTTTGACCTCTGGTCTAGCGGGCCCGATGGACAGACCAACGCGGGCAGCAGAGGTGATTACGATCCTGAAGATTCCAAGAACATCGACGATGTCCGCCTTTGGTAGCATTCGATTCCACCAAGCTCGTTTTCAAGGCCCGCCGACCAGGCGGGCCTTTTCTTTTCCAGCTTGAAGGGATTTTTTGTCAAGAATGCCGAACTTTCCGGTGAATCGGCTCGACGGGGATGAATTCAGCGGTCTTGCTCTCCGCAGATGAGCGAAGAGATCCCTGAGAAGCTTGAGGACCAGGCTGAGGAAGCTGGTGTGAAGAAGAAGAGTGCGCGCAAGCGGGCCAAGAGTTCCGAACCGAGAGCAAAAGAGGAAACGACACCGGCGGAAAAAGATCGTGCCGACTCGGATCAGACGACGAGCGAGGAATCGTCTGGGGCTGGGAATACCGCTGCCAGCGAACAAGTTTCAAGCGACGACAGGTCGTCAGATGACGGAAGTCGGCCACCCTTGGAGGATGGAGAGACACCTACCGAAAACCCCTCAATCAGGCGGATTTCATCGAAGCGGATGTCGGACTCCAAACCTTCGGAACCTAAATCCTCGGAATCTGACGATTCGCCAGACGAAATCCCGACGATTGTCGAGCCTCCAGCGTCGGACGCTCAAGGCAAGAAACGCCGTCGCCGACGTCGCAAGGGGCCTGGTGGTGAAGGCGATGAAGGAAGCTCCAACGATGAAAGTCGTCAGCAGGCCCGCCCGTCTTCAAGGATCCAACTCGATCATGAAGCGGTCACCAAGAAGGCTTGGAAAATCTTTCTTTCCGAAGTGAGCGAGGAGGGTCTGGCGCTGGTGAGCGATCAGGACGCCAAGGAAATTGGTCGTCGGAGTTTCCGCCTGGCGGAGATTTTCCTGGAAGAAGCAGCGAAGCGTCAGTGACCTGATTCGGCCAGCTGCGCCTTCAGGCGGGCAGCCAGATCGGGCTTCCCGCTTCGTTCGGCCAGTTCGATCCTCAACTTCAGCACCGGCGGGGATTCTCGCTCGGCTGACTCCATCGCGGCAAGTGCCTCAACCGCTGCTTCGCGGTCGTCGATTGCCAGAAAACCTTCCAGTTGCGCAAGAACCGCTGGAAATTCAGGGTCGAGCGGTCGATCGCGATAGATGGCCCACTTGGCGGAATCCGGAAGGCTCTCGCTCCCCGGGCCTTCAGCTTGCTCCAAATAAACGAACTCATCACCATCCCGCCTGAGGCGCCAGTAGTTGATGCCGATCACCATCAGCAGGCCCACGACAATGAAGCTGCCCTCCATCAGGAAAGGCGTCGTGATGATCCCGAGAATCATCGCGAACCATTCACCAACAAAGCCCGGGAGATGCCTTCCGAACCAGATCACGCCAATCAAGGCGCATACGGCAAAGATCGCACCAACGCCGCCCAGCACCTGCCTGACTCGAGGATCCTCAATGCTCCGACCTTTTGTGCTCACGCCGGAAAATTAAGCACGTTCGGGATTCTGACAACACTTCCATTGTAATTTGTTAAGTTCTCTTGACTATTTGTAAAAATAAAGCTTCGTTGGGTGCGTGTCGCCTTCATCCTCGGTCAAGATCGGAGTATTTTTTATACTATTGTTCGCCCTGACGCTCGCATCCGTGCGGGTGCTGCGTGGTGGGTCATCGTCTTCTGAAATGGTGATGGAGTCCTCGGTGCTTCGTGCAGAACTCACAGTGCCGGTGGTGATCATTGAAGTCGGCGAAGACCCGGCCCTTTTGGAGGTTCGCGTCCAGCCTTGAGATTGGTGCGGCGCGGCAGTTGAAATCGTCGGCCTCTGCCGCTACTAGACCGGCGATGCGTCTCTTCGACACCCTCACACGCCGCGAATCCGAATTGAAGCCGGTGGACGGATCCACCTTTCGTTTCTATTGCTGCGGACCGACGGTCTATGGACCGGCCCATATCGGAAATTTCCGGACCTTCGTGCTGCAGGACGTTTTTCGGCGGGCGCTTGAGACCGGCGGGATGCGCACTTTTCATGTGCGGAACATCACCGACGTCGACGATAAGACGATCCGCGACTCCCAAGCAGCGGGTTTGCCGCTCGCGACCTTCACCGCGCAATGGCGCGATCGCTTTCATGCCGATTGCGAGGCCTTGAATTGTCTTCCGCCCCATGTCGAGCCCGGCGCGGTCGACCACATCCCTCAACAGATCGCGATGATTGAGAGGCTCGTCGAGAAAGGGAATGCCTATGTCTCTGAAGATGGCTCGGTCTACTTCAGGATTTCGTCCTTCCCCGATTACGGAAAGCTCAGCCACCTCGATACGCGCGAGCTCTCTCTGGGCAAGACGCAGGAAACGCGGTCCAGCGCCGACGAGTATGCGAAGGACAGCCTGGCGGACTTCGTCTTGTGGAAGTCGCGCCGCCCCGAGGACGGAGAGAATTTCTGGTCATCGCCCTGGGGTGAGGGTCGTCCTGGATGGCATCTCGAGTGCTCGGCGATGATCGAGGAATACCTCGGCGACAGCTTCGACCTCCACTCCGGTGGCGAGGACCTGGTCTTTCCCCATCACGAAAATGAAATCGCCCAGAGCCGTTGCGCCTGCGGGGGCGACTTTGCCGCCCATTGGTTTCATCCAAGTCATCTGCTGGTGGATGGGGGGAAAATGTCGAAGTCGCTGGGCAATCTATACACGCTGGATGATTTGGCGGCCAAGGGTTTCACGGCGATGGAAGTGCGCTATGTGCTGATTGGCGCTCACTACCGCAAGCAGCTGAATTTCACCCTCGATTCGCTGAATGGTGCGCGGGAAGCCCTTGCCAAGTTGGCCAAGGGAGCTCGCGGACTCGCGGAGCGGGCCGGTGAGGGTCATGTGCTGGGGGAGGCGGACTTCGGGTCGTTTCAGTCGGCGTGGGAGGCGCTCAATGATGATCTCAATACGCCGGGATGCCTTGGCGGCATCTTCACCGGCCTTCGTGAATGCGCTGGGCTGGAAGGGGAGGAGGCGGCAAAGGCTCTGGCGGGACTCAATCGGGTGCTGAGAGCGATCGGTCTGATCCTTCCCGAGGACTCGGCATCGGCCGAAGTTCCGGCTGAGATCCAAGCGCTCGCCGATGAGCGTTGGGAGGCCCGCACGTCGAAGGACTGGGCGAAATCCGACGCCATGCGCGACCAGCTTGCCGAATTGGGCTGGGCAGTGAAGGATTCTCCCGAAGGCTACGAACTGAACCCGAGTTAACGATGCACATCCGCCCCCGCCGCAACCGCAAATCCGCTGCCATTCGTGCGCTGGTTGCCGAGACTTCGCTCTCGGCTGCCGACTTCATCTATCCGCTCTTCAGTCACGAAGGGAGTGAGGACCAGGACATCGAATCCATGCCGGGATGCAAGCGCTGGTCGCT
>NZ_JBATWY010000095.1:0-6172 GCF_049672945.1 Haloferula sp.
TCTCAAGTTCGATCTTGATTTGGATCGGGTTACGCGCTTATAAACAGGATGTTATGATCTTTGGAAATATCTGGAAATCAAGTGCAGTGGTGGTGCTGGTCTTGAGTCCCTTGCGGATGGACGCGCAGCCGTCGGTGCCCGGGGTGGGAATCGTGAACCTCAATTGGGCGATCATCATGACGCCCGAAGGCTATTCGGATGTCGCGGTCGACAACCGGCCCGGATTCGAGGGGCGCGAGTATCTTTCCAGAGAATGGGCGGCGGCGGTTTTTTATACCGGCGGAGCTCAGTAATAGCCCCGGCGATACGGGCCGGCGTAGGGGCCCCAGGTTCCCCAGCCGTAGGCGGCTTCCATCTGCATTTCGGCGGCGACGCGCTGGTCCTGCGCGACCTGCTGTTCGACGGCGCACTTTTGATACTGCTCGTGCTCCTTCGGCCCGCCGACGTAGACGACCCCCTGTTCGGGATCCTTGTAGCCGTAGACCATCTCGCCCTTGATCTCCTTGTTGTAGAGCTTGTAGGGCTCCATGTTGTTGTAGATCTCGGTCTGCTTCTCAGTGTTGGGTTTCTTCGGCTGGAATCCTGACGCGGAGAGAAGGCGTTTGGTATTCGAGGAACCGACACCGGCACAGGAGGCGAGCAGCAGGGCGGGGACGAGAAGAAGGAGGAGTTTTTTCATGACTGTGGGAAAGTAGCGATCCGGGAGTTTTCTTGTCGCAAACGGAACCTGCCAGAATCCGCCGGTTCATCAATACTTGAACATGTCTGCCACGTAAGCGCCTCAAAGCAGTGCTTACCAACTAGTCAGGAAGAGAAAGTTGCCCACAACAATCCGCTTCTCCGACGACTTAGAGTCCCATTCTCGAATCGGACTGTTGTGGACAACTTTCAAGAGAAACCCGCCGCTTCGCGGCGTTCAGGTACCGCTTTCCACCCACAGTTTTGGCGGAAGAGGCATAAAACAAGGTTGGAGTTTCAGCGTCCTGATCCGTCCCGGCATCAAACTCCATGAATTCATTGTTAACGATCGTCCGCCTCACGATGCTCCCCTTCGCATCCGGATGGTCGATTTTGGTTCGGTGCTCAACGTTGGCCGGATGAATCAATCCTAACGGATGCACTCGAGCTTTATCGCTGACAACTACAACCTTTCCCGCAATCGAGTGCGGAATAAACTCCATCCCAGAAGGTTGACCACGCCCACCACCAGAAAACACGTCACTCACGCTGAAGTCGGCACGAAGAGTCACGTGATTCGTCGCCAGACCATCACTCACTTCCAAGTCACTCGTGAGCTCAAGGTTAGATCTCGTAGAACCTACGATTTCGGTAAACAGGCCCACATCTTGCCAAGGATGGCTTCCAACTCGGGTAAGGTTCTGATATTCGTCGACGTTGTCCTTCATTTCGGGACAGACTTAATCCACTCCTCGTGGAGCTCCCTGAGTTTTCGAACTATGTCCGGATAATCCTTCGCGAAGTTCGTTTGCTCGCCTTGATCGAGCGAGAGATTCGAGAGCCATGGGCTTTCCACTTTGGCCTGAGGTATTCTCGCTCCCGTATCGAGGGGGTGCATGATAAGTTTCCAGTCACCTTCGCGCACGGCCCAACTCCTGCCATTGACCCAGTGCAGCACGGCATGCGGCGAAGGAGCAGTGGCGGATTCAATGACGGGCAGCAGGCTCTTGCCATCCAGATAGGGATTCAGAATTTCGGCACCAGTGAGCTCTGCGATGGTCGGCAGCCAGTCGCAGCCATGGGCGAGTTGATCGCGCACCTCGCCTTGAGGGAGCTTGCCGGGCCAACTAATGATCGCCGGCACGCGGACGCCGCCTTCGAAGAGCGAAAACTTTGCTCCGCGAAACGGACCCGAGCTACCGCCACCGAAGTGCGCGCGGTCCTCGGCGGAGTAGCCGTGATCGGATTGGAAAATGATAATCGTATCCTCGCGGAGACCCAGTGTGTCCACGCGCTCTAGCAAGAGCCCGATACGTTCATCGAGCGTACTCAGAAATGCCGCGTAGAGATTCCGAGGATAAGGCACATCCTTGTAGTGCTCCAGCCACTCCGGGGTGCCTTGATATGGATAGTGCGGCACACTCGGCGCAAAGTAGATGAGGAACGGGTTTCCCTTGTTCTTTTCCATGAATTGCCCTGCCTCTTCCACCATCAGGTCAGGGAAATACCTGCCTGGCATTTGGACTTCCTCACCGTTGCGCCACAGGTCGTGGCGGTTCGGACCGCTCCAGTAGAAGAAGTGGGAGAAGTTATCGATGCATCCTCCCATGTGGCCAAACGAGTAATCGAATCCCTGCCCGAGCGGCATCGTCTCCAGCGAGAAACCGAGGTGCCATTTGCCAATGTGTCCAGTCGCATAGCCGGCCTGCTTGAGCGTTTCAGCGATTGTAACCTCACTCGTCGGCATGCCCGGTTCTCCGAGAGTGGATGGAGCGTTTCCAGCCATCCCCGCACGCGGCGGAAAGCGACCGGTCAGCAAGCCGGCGCGGGATGGCGAGCAGACCGGAGCGGCTGCGCAAAACTGAGTAAACCGCACCCCACGCTTCGCTAACGAATCGATGTTCGGCGTCTCAATATCCTTCGATCCGTAGCAGCCTGCATCAGCCCATCCGTGGTCGTCGGTGAAAACAATAATGACGTTGGGACTCCGTTTTAGGGTCTCCACAGCGTGGGCACCCCCGACTAAGATGAAGAGGAGAGCGTGAGGTAGAAGCATTTTCATGTAGCTGGATGAGACCCTTTGAGTGGTCGCTGAGGTCAACAATATACCTTTGCCGCGCAGCAGATCTGACAAATGTTAGATTTACCCATTCGAATCCATGCATGATTGAGCGCAACACGGGGGGGAACTCAAATGAGCTTGGAATCCGGCCTCTTCGAGTTGTCCTCCAGAGGTTAGATCCGAATGGGCACTGCAGCTGGCGACCAAGCGCGATTTGTTGGATCCTGGTCACAAAAAAAGCGGCGAGCAGATGCCCGCCGCTTGTCGCGTCATCCGCCGATCATTCCTCGTCAGAGGAACTTTCGTCTTCGTCTTCGCTGACGACTTCAGGCTTAGCCTCCTTAGCTTGTTCTGCGATTTTGGCAACTTCCGCAGCAGGCAGGACGACCGGGGTCATTCTGCCCGCACCGCCGCCAAGGCCACTGGATGGTTTGCGAACAACGGTGATCCCGAGAAGCTTACCAGAAGAGAGAAAGACCGGGCAGCCTGTCGAATCCATGTCCACACGGTAGAACCTGCGGGGTTTGGTGGTGATGCCGGAGATTTCACCGGAGCTCATCGCAGGTTCACGATTGAGAGATTCGTCCATGCGGTCGATCCCAATGCAATCGTCGAGGATCTTTCCTTCCGACGAGTCGGCGAGATCGATGGAGTGGATCTCAACGCCCGATGCCTCATCGCTATCCATGCGCAGCTTGATGAAGCCGAGTCCAAGATCGACATCCTTAAGCACGAGGTCAGCCGGGATTTCGGTGCCATCGGGCATGATGACCTTGATCTCAGTCACTTCGGATTCGGATTTCAGCTTAATCGGTCCCATTGGGGTGTTGACGGTCTGTCCGTCCATCATCGATGATCTATCGAGCTTGCCGAGTGCCGTGACCAACAGGCCGTCCTTGCTGATGAAAGTTCCAGTGGTTTCGACGGTGGTCTCTCGCTCCTCTCCTGAAAGCTTCGACTTGATCTCAGCCGGAGCATCGCCATCGACGGACATGGAGGTTTTAGCGATCACACTCAGCCACACCACGGAATCTGCGTGTGCTTGATACAACTTGGAGGCGGTAGCCTGGAGTTCAGGTGAGGCGGCATGGAGTGGAGCGAAGCCGATGGAAGCTGCTGCAAGAATGCGGATGAGGATGGCGGTTGGTTTCATAAAATCTTGATGATATGGTGATTACTGGCAAAGGTTTGATCTTACCAGCGTGGCTCGATTTCGAGGAATTGGGTGTGGGTTCCCCGCTGGACGAAAAAAACGATGCTACGAGGTTTGGACTCGCGGTAACTCATGAGTTCCTTCTTGAGTTCATCGACGGTGGAAACCGGCTGGTAGTTGATTTCCAAAAGTACGTCACCAGACACCAATCCGCCGAGTGCTGCCCAGCCGTTGCTTTCGACCTTCTCGATCAACACCCCGGTTTGACCGATTTCAGATAGCTGACGTTGTTCATCGGAAAGGCTGCTGGCGGTGAACTCGAAGCGATCATCCTCGAAGTCAGATGTGCCGCTGTCCGGGTCTGGCTTGGCTTCGAGCTGCACTTCGAGAACCATCGGCTCACCACTGCGGACGATGTCAAATTTAATGGAGGCATCGCTCGAGTAGCTACGAATCAGCTCGGGAAGCACGCCTTGATCTTCCGGACGTCGGGCGGAGATCACACGCCCATCGAGCTTGAGCAGAAGATCGCCATTCTTGAACCCAGCGCGGCTGGCGGGCGAGTCATCCGTCACCGCGGTAACCCGCACACCACGTTTGCCCTTCACTCCAAGGGCTTCGGCAAGATCGTCGGTGATGACTTGAATGTTGGCTCCAAGCCAAGGCTTGTCTGCAGTACGCGGACGCTGGGACTCGAGCTCCGGACCCACCTCGACAACTGTGACCAATGATTGTAGTCCGCGCTCGAATTCGACAAGTACCGGCGCGGGCTTCGTGAGTTCCTTGGTGAACTTATCCGTGAAGGCCTCCAGCTGAGCTAGATTTTGAATGTCTTCACCATTAAGTCCAACGATGATGTCATCGACGCTGAGGGGAGGCTTGCCTTGGCCAGATGGACCGGCCTTTTTGACAGAATCAACTAGCACGCCCTCGGTGTTCTCGCGTCGCTTTTCCAACGCGGAAACTTTCGTCAGATCCCTCAGGGAAAGCCCCCAGCTGCGAGCCTCGGACTCCTTCGCTTGGTTGGGCTCGCGGACTTCAGTGGTCAGCGTCCAAGCCTTCGCCTCGCCATCCCGCGTACCAGTGAGAGTGACATTTGTGCCTGGGGCGGTGCCGAGAACCATGGCGTTGAAAACCGGGAGATCTTCTGGAGCGTGGCAATCCGCCACCAATTCTTCGCCATAGTGCGTGATATAATCGCCTGCCTTGATGCCGGCTTGGTCGGCAGGGCTGCCTTTCCAGACGGATGAGACCAGCACACCCTGACCGATCTCTCCACGGCGAAGGAGCGGTTGAGGCTCGAGCCCGATCCATGAGCGGGTGATCCCGCCGCTCTTGATCAGTTCCGCAGCCACAGACTTGGCAAGGTTGGATGGGATCGCCCCCCCTAGAGACGCGATACCGACCTCATTCACGCCCACGATTTCACCGGCTAAGTTGACGAGTGGTCCGCCCGAGTTACCCCCGAAGATCACCGCATCGTGACCGATCCAACGCACGAGTTCACCGACGCGTTCGCCATCGAGGCGCAGAGAAATTTGGTTGGGAGGCACGATCATGGCGGTGTTTGCCACGATCCCGCGGGTAATCGATTGCGAGAGCCCACCGGGACAGCCCATAGCGAGAACCACATCGCCAACCTCAAGGGCATCAGAATCGCCGAAGGTCGCTACGGCGAGAGACTCATCCGGATTGCGGCGGGTGGACAAATCGAGCTTGATCACAGCTAGGTCTGAAAGTGCGTCCGTGCCGATCAGCGTGGCATCGACCTTTTCGCGGTTCGAGAGCGTGCAAAGGAAGCGGGTGCCGCGACCTGCCACATGGTGGTTCGTCAGCACGTAGCCGTCAGACGAAATGATCGCGCCGCTTCCGCTACCTTGCTGTTTCTTCATACGTCCTTGCGAGCCCTCCTCCATCACCACGTGGATGCGGACCAGAGTGGGGTACATGCGCTCGATGGCCGGGCGAACATCGACATCGCCAGGGGAAGGCTCTGGAGCGGCGAGGGAAAATGGGGCACTGAGAACGGCAAACGCGAGGAGCGTGGAAATTTTAGATGTCATGGAAATTTTCAAGCATTGCTAAGGAAGCCTCGTTCAAATAGAGGTATTTGATCTGATCTCCAGAAAATAATGAACGGAAGCGAAATCGACCTAGCAGTCTGTCGGACTTGAGTTCAGCGGTGGTGTCGCGCGGCGGGGTTTGAATGGGTTTGGGGATCATTCCGAGCGACCTCTTGGCGGCTCGTCCTGGCGTATCCTGCTCTTCTTGGGTCGGGC
>NZ_JBATWY010000096.1:0-30421 GCF_049672945.1 Haloferula sp.
AACTGACCGTGAACACCGCCAACGACAGCGACCCGATCATCATCGTCTTCAACAAGGCGCAGATCCGTGAGCGCAAGTTTGACCATTTCCTAAAACTCTACGGCAGGGACTCCCTACCCGAAGGCCCGAAACTTGCCGCCCTGATGGGTCGCTTCCAGTTTATTGTCCAGGGGTACGACAATGATCCCGCCGAACTCTACGGCATCCCGGAGGTTCGGAAGTTCTACCAAGAACTCTACCGTGTCTGGCCCTACTGGTTCTACTTCTGCGACCTCCGCGCCGAGACCCTGACCATGATGACCCTCTGCCTAATGCCGAATCTCAGCAGCGTCAAACGTCTCGGCGAGCCACTTACCTGCGTCGAGTGCAATCCAATGGAGATCCTCGCCTTCATCAGCAAGAACTTCGCCCCGCTCAATCTCATGATGGAACGCGCCGACATGTCGGAGATGGACATCTACAACCGCACCCGGGACGTGTTTCTCCACTACCGTCTACCCTTCGACGCACCACCGCCGGAGGATGGAGAATGACGGAAGAAAGCCGTCGGCCAGATCGTCGACTTCTAGGGATTGCAAGGAGGCGCTACTACCACCCACCACCTCTCGCCCACCGTCCCGCAGCGATCAGGATGGGTGCCTGCTCACGAAGTCTTTGTTGAATGGGATCGAGGAGCTTCATGTAGGAGTCCAGCAGACGGAGGGTATCCTCGCCCATTTCCAGCCCGGCAAACAGTTCGCTTTCCGACTCGGAGAAATCCAATCCGGGTTGCACCGCTGAGGATCGGAGTTCGGTACCCAAATCGTAACGGCTGAGGAAAAGCCGGCGGTCCTCATGCCCGGTCTGCTTGTGACCATCGATCATCCACGTCGCCGACCCAAGACTGTCGGCATGGAGGATGCGCAGCAGCTTGAACTCCAGCTTCCAGAGTTCGATAATCTGGCTCTCGGTGACCTGTGACAATCGCAAGTAGACGATGCTCCGAATGAAAGACATGTAGCACTCCGGATACCCGCCCTTGCTGAAGACCGGCAACTCGAAGCGTTTCACCCAGCCAAGCAGGGTGACCCGGTCCCTTCCTAGGATCCCGGCGATTTCTGAAAGTGAATACATAACGAAGGGAGGATGACGGGGAGGCTAGGACAAGCGCAGGGGGAGGGAAATCCTGATGATTCATCGATCACGGGTGAAGCGGAGGCTCCATGAACAGCCAGACCCTAGAACAACCGTCGCAGAGGAAAAACCACCCTTACATTGTTGAAATAACCATGCATTGTTTTCAACACGAAGTGCGCCACCACCACCCATCCAAAACAGATCCTTCGCCGCATCGCCGCGAAAGGACGGGGCTGGGCGTTTACTCCGAACGATTTCTCCGACCTAGGCGATGACTGTTCCATCGGCATGGCTCTGACCCGCCTCCAACGCAGCGGCAAGATCCGCCGCATTAGCCACGGGCTCTACGATCAGCCCCATACCCACCCGCTGCTCGGACAAGTCGGAGCAGGCACCGATGCCGTCGTGGACGCCATCGCTCACAAGCGTAATCTCCGCCTGCTCCCCTCACCCGCCCTCGCCGCCAACCAGCTCGGACTCAGCACTCAGGTTCCCGCCCGGCTCGTCTATCACACCGACGGTGCCCCAACCCGTTTGACCCTCGGCAAGCTCCAGATCGATCTTCGTCGAAATACCGGCCGCCTCCTCAGCCTCGCCGGCCGCAGCAGTGGACTTGTCGCCCAAGCGCTCCGGGATGTCGGAAAGGAACGAGTCACCGACGATCACTTGAACCGAGTTCGAGCCCACCTTCCGGCCAGAGCTCGCAAGCAACTCCTTCAGGACATCATAAAGGTTCCCGCCTGGATGCGTCCCCACTTCCGCCAAATCGCTAGCAACGATGCCTAAAGACCCAAACCCATCCCCGATGCATCCCGTCTCACCGAACTGCAAAAGGACCACGACGCCATGACTCAGATGTTCTTTCAGCCGCCTCCGCCGCTTGAAGAGATTCTCGAAACCCTTCGAGTCCTCGAAACAAAAATCAACGGGACGACCTTTTGACCTCCCGCAGACGACCAACCGGAGAATCACGCAACTTATTCTGATCTGATTCATGGAAGTCAGCCGGGCGAGGCAGCTGCTGGCGGTGATCGAGAAGCCGTCGAGTTAGATCGGCTAGTTTCTCTCATCGCCCCCCACGCTTGTCCCACCCCCACCCTCATGATTCCAAAATGAGCCACGCGCCCATTCTCTTCCTCGACATCGACGGCGTGCTCATCGCCTACCCTGAGGGAGAACACACGCCTCCTCAATTCACTCCACACTGCGTAGACGCGTTCAGACGTATCATCGGTGCCGTCAATGGGCTCCGAGTTGTCTTCTCCTCCACTTGGAGATACCCCGAACATGTGAACCGGCTTCACGAGCAATGGCTTGCTCATGACTTCCCGGCTGACCTTGCCATCGATGCCACTCCTGACATCCGCAATGAACCCAACTACAAACGCATTCACGCGAGGGGCCTGGAGATCCAACGCTGGCTAGATACCCACCCCGAAGTCCAGAACTGGGTAGCTCTCGACGACGAACAGCTCTCCATTGAGCCAGTCCTCGGATCTGATCGTTGCATATATACAAACCCCCAGCGAGGATTGACCTTTAGAGGGGCAGATCGAGCCATCAGCATTCTCACTCAAACCCTGGTACAAGAATAATGATCAAGATTACCTCATGTCCCCAATGTCAGTCTGATGATACCGCCAAGGTAGGAGTTGGCATTGTCGGTCGCTGCATCAGCCTCGCAACTGCTACCACTCGGTTCAAGCTCCTTCCAAAGGGATCCGCGCCTGCCAATCACTTCTGCAATTCGTGCCGCAGTTTCTTCGACTACTGACAGGATTACAGCAATCTCCTGCATTCTGTTCCAAAGGAGCAAGAACCGAGTTTCCTATCTGGTTCATCAATTCGTCATGGCGAGTTGACGAGATGTCCACGGATCAACGCGTCAGGCGTCGTAGGGCCTAGCAACGAAGTTGTTCACCTACCAGCAGCCGGTGACGCTGTGCATCAGTTCAGCCTCGAAACGTTTCCTTACACGAAACTGTCGGAGTGGGCCTTTGTGGAAGGCCCATACGAGAAGTCGGAGTTAGGCGGCGATGGTGTCGCTTCGGAAATCTTTGCACTCTTCGCCTTGGGGGGCTTAGTCTCATTGTCCCGCCCATTCTCAATTAGCCGGGCTTTCTCATTGAAACCGGAAGGAGCGTTTCCGAGAGTCTTCCAATTCTAGAATCTCCTCTACAACCGGATGAAAACAACTTTCGGCCTCTCGTTGGATGGTTGCCGTCCATCAAAGCCTGTTTTTGATCATCTCTTCTGCGGTCCTCTGGGATTGGTGGACGTGTTGGAACTGCGCCTCGGCCTGCCGAAAACCGCTGTGGGAGTTGTCACGCGGATTGCCCAGTTCCTCAAAGTCCTCGAACATGCCTCATCAGAGGAGGATCGTTTTTTCACTGAGTCGCTGAGGGTTGATCGCTGGGGGACGGCGTCCCGGCTGTTGCAGATGCGCGATCATCTCCGAATGGCGGGATGGAATGGCGGTGAGATGGATTCGGCACCGGCGCGGCTGAAGGATTTTTGCGAAGTCGAGAGACTCGCCGAGGGGCGTCTCACCACAGGGATCGCTGACAGGATCGAGAGGATTCGCGGTGCGCTAAGCCGCAAGCCTCAGGGGCTCCCGACCATCGAATGCATTGAAGCCGCCGAACATCTCCCATTGTTGCTTCGTCTACTGCTCGACGATTTGGGTGCGCGTTTTGGTTGCGATCCCACCTATGAGGATGCGCCCGTCGGATCAAACCTGCGGCTGGTTCAAGATTGTCTCACGGGACATGACGTCTCAGGACAAACTTGGAACCCGGCCGACGATTCGATCATCTTCGCCTCCGCGTTTTCCGAGGTAACCCTGGCTCAGGCGAACGCTCATCTGGTGAAGTCAGACTCCCCTAGCAGTGTTCTTCTGTCGAGTGCCCCCGGCATCATCCTAACCGATGCATTGAACGTCCTCGCGACGCCGGCACCCGCAATGGGCAGCCCGTCCTGCCTGCGCCCGACAATGCAGGTTCTCGGGCTGGCGTTAGAGATGCGCTGGGATCCGCCCGATCCTTCGGTGCTGCTGCAATTTCTCACCCATCCGGTCTGCCCTATCGGGAGCTCCCTGCGCCATGCTCTAGCTAAAGCGGTTTCCAGTCACCCGGGAATCGGCTCCCACGTATGGAATGATGCCATCGAGATGCAGCGTGAAAAACTACGCAGCGATGAGGATCTCACGCAAGCGGACCTCACCACCAGACTCGACCGGATTGATAGCGATCTTGCGCAGTGGATCATGATTGATCGTTCCCCCCGGCAGACTGGGGCTTCCGGCGCGGCATTAGCGGAAACCGCCAAGCAAGTCGGCGATTGGGCGGGCAGGCGCACTGCCACTTCATCGGATCCAGCCACTGCACGCCACTATGCCACACTTTCATCCATCGCGGTTGAACTCGCCGAAATCCTAGAAAAAATCCCCAACGTCTCCCCGGAGGAACTCTCGATCATTCGTGAACAGGTAATGGGCGGCGGTACAGTCGCGGGCGACAGAGAATCCGAACTTGGCTCCCCTGAATCGCCGGCCAACCCCGGTGCCATCATCGAGTCCGCAGACTCCGTGATCTGGTGGGGCTTCGAGGCGCACGCCATACAGCTGCCCATGGACTGGACGCTCACAGAACGGAACTACATGGAAGGAATCGGCGTCCACCATCAGACTCCGGAAGTTCTACTCGCATTGGCCCAGGCAGCAGCTCGGCGTCCCTTCCTCGCAGCATCCCGTAGTATCGTCTTGTTGTGGCCTCGGCAACGAGGACTCGAACAGGTGGAACCTCATCCCATTCTAACCATCCTGCGTGCTTCTTTTCCGTCGATCCCTATCAAAGATCTCGATCGGGACGAGCTTGCAGCTGTTACCTCTCAGGTGAAAATCCAGAGACAGGTGAAACCGCTACCGGCAAAGAAACGTTGGGTCCGGATCTCGCCGACCGCGCACCTTGGCTCACGTCCAGAGGAATCCTATTCCAGCACGACAAAGTTCATCCACCGCCCTTTCGAATGGGTGTTCTACTACAAGGCAAATCTCCGGAAAGGCGCTTTCATGGAAATCAACCTAGCAGCACAGCGAGGCAACTTGCTCCACCGAGTGATCGAACGGCTGTTGGAGGACTCTTGTCCGATCCAATGGCTCACCGTCGGCAAACCGGAGTTCGACTCATGGTTAAACAATCTCTGGTACACCCTGCTGGAAATCGAAGGCGCTAATTTCCTGCTACCCGGAAGTCTGACCGAAGGTCGCCGGTTGTTGGAGGATGCCCGCCGATCCATTTGGGAACTTCTGGGCCAAATGAGGAAGGCCGGGGTAGTTTCAGCAGAAGCGGACGTCCATGAGGATCCCCTGCAGATGGAAGATACCACCATTCGCGGTAACATCGATTTGCTTGCCACCAATGGCTCAGGTCGCCTCGCCGTGGTGGATCTCAAGTTCGGACAAGCCGCTGCCAAGCGCTCTGAGCTGGCTAAAAATACCGCCCTCCAGCTGGCGACTTACAGTCATTTGATCCGCTCAAAGCACGGCGGCGATTGGCCTGCCACTGCTTACTTCATTCTCAGAAACAGCACCCTACTCGCTCAGGATGCCTCCTTTTTCCCGGATGCGAGGGTGGTTCCATGTAAGAGCTTAGAACCAGGACCTGAAGCCACGTGGCACACATTTCTGGATGTCTGGCGATGGCGTCGCGGACAACTGGACGCCGGTTGGATCGAAATTCCGGACAAAGGGATAGAACCGACTGATGGCGAGGGGGACAGCCCATCCTCGACACCGCCTCACGAAGAATGGCAGACCGACGTCAAAGCGCCCCGCTACGACGACTATCAGTTTCTCACAGGATGGGAGGTGAATCCATGAGCATGAATATTCGAATCACGGGTGCCGGCGCTGGCACGGGCAAGACCCACCAACTCTGCGAAATTATTGCCGAGGCGCTCGGTAGCGCGAAATGTCGGCCAGGAGGGTTCATTGCCACCACTTTCACCATCAAAGCTGCCTCGGAACTCACCGAGCGCGTGCGCGCGCGTCTGCTCAAGGATCACCAACAGGATGCGGCATTGAGAGTAGAGGAATCACTCATCGGCACAGTGCACTCTGTCTGCGTCCGCATCTTGGGCCGCTTCGCATTCGATGCCGGTATTTCTCCACGGCTGAGGGTTCTGGACGAGACCCTTGAAGGCATTTTGTTGGGAGGGGCCATTGAGGAATGCTTCAGCTTGACCGACATCGGTGACATGGAGCGCCTCTGCCGTAGACTAGGCCAAACCGATGCTCGGACCTCGGAGTCCAAATGGCGGCAGCAAGTCCGAGACGTCATCTCCAGCGCCCGCTCGAATGCGATCCATGCTTCGGATCTGGAACAAATGGCGCTTCAAAGCGTGGCGGAGCTGTGCAGTCAATTGCCTGCCGCCACCAGCGCTGAACTTGAGGCACCGTTGATCTCAGCCATCAAGACGGCGATAGCAGCCATTTCCGGGAATGGAGACGAGACCAAGGTGACCGCCGGTAGCTTGGAATCCCTCGAACAGGCGCTCTCCGCCTTGCGCAAACGTGACTTTACGTGGGCGGATTGGTGCAGACTCGCAAAGCTCAAGGCGGCGAAAGCCAGTCAACCTCATCTGGCTGTAGTCAACCAGGCCGCCTCGCGGGTCGAGGAACATCCAAAACTTCGAGCGGACATCGAGACCTACACCACGCGGATCTTCCGACTCGCGGCCGATGCGCTCGAAATCTATCAAGATCGCAAGAAGGCGCGGGGCATGCTGGACTTCACCGACCTTGAAGTGCTCACTCTGGATCTTCTGAGGCGGCCACACGTGCGGGAATGCCTGGCAGAGGAATACGACCTGCTCGTCGTGGACGAGTTCCAGGACACCAGCCCTATCCAACTGGCCCTGTTCATGGAGCTTGCCGGACTCGTCAGCGAGACCCACTGGGTTGGTGACACCAAGCAGTCCATCTACGGATTCCGTGGATGTGATCCGGTGCTGATGCAGGAGGCCGAGAAAAAATTCCGCACCGGTGATCAGCCCAATACACTCAGCACATCCCGCAGACACCGCCCGGAGCTGGTGGATTTTTTCAACGGGCTGTTTCCTGACATCTTCGCTTCCACCAATGGCATCAGCCGCGATGAAGTGGAGCTCCACGCCCACCGCAAGGGGCATCCCGCACTATCGCCAGCCATCGAGTTGTGGTCGGTGTCGAGCCACAGAACAATCAAAAGCGGTGCGCTGGCGGCCATCAACGGCTCCGAGTTCGAATCCTGCATCGTGCGCGGCATCCAAGACCTGATGGACAGCGGCATGAAGGTCGGTGACAAGGATCTTCAGACAGATGGAGAGGAGTTCCCCCGCCCCTTGCGCTGGCGTGACATCGCCGTTCTTTGCCGCAGCAATACCAAGGCATCCAACATCGCCGCCCGACTCCAACGTTGTGGCATCCCCGCCGCACGCCGGACCGAGGGGCTCATGTCCTCGCCCGAGGCTGTTCTCGCACTCGCTTGTCTACGTTGGCTCAGCGACGACCGTGATTCGTTGGCCGTGGCGGAAATTCTCACTTTGGAGGAAAGTCGCGACGTCGAGGATTGGCTAGAGAACCGTCTCACATGGGTCGCGGAACAGTCGAAAGGCCAGTGGGGTCTTGATGGGGATCTATCAAGTCCGGTACTCGGACGCATTTCGCACCTGCGAGCACGTATGAAGATGCTAACACCATCCGAACTGCTGGATGCGGTGATGATTCACGGAGATCTGTCCGGCATCGCTTCCCAATGGGACGCCACCCGGGCCAGCACCCGCCGAGCGAATCTGGAGACGCTGCGCGGACTCGCCGCCGAATACGAAGCCGGATGCCTCTCCGCCAGTGTCGCCGCGAGCCATGCGGGTTTCCTCATCTGGTGTGGAACCCTCGCCTCATCTGGTAAAGACCACAGCGCCCTCGATCAAAGCGCGGATGCAGTGCAGGTGATGACGTGGCATGGATCGAAGGGACTCGAATGGCCGGTCGTTATTTGCCTCGATCTGCCAGAGGAACCACGTCCGCGTATCTGGAACAGCCCGCTCGCGGTGTCGCCGCCCGACTTTGATCCTGACAATCCACTGGCGGGACGCCGGATCCGTTTCTGGCCTTATCCATTCGGAGCCCAGGGGAAAGATGTTCCGCTCAAAGACGTGGTCGAGACATCCGATACAGGAAAGAGAGCCTTTGAAGACGCCAGTGCCGAGCAATCGCGGCTCCACTACGTCGTCATGACCCGTGCCCGCGACTTCCTCATCTTCCCATTGGATGGGAAAAAGGATCCCTGGTTACCACCGGGCGTAGAATGTCCGGCCCTGCAACTTCCTGCTCCCACCACGAAGGAAGATACCGTGGACGGAGTCCGGCGCAGGTTCCGTCATCTCACGTCTGGCGAGGACGATTCGAGCCTTGTCGCGGAACCCACAGTGAAGTGGTTTGCACCGCCTCTCACTCCCAAGAAATTTCCTCCAGCCGAACTCACACCTTCTGGACTTCCATCGCTTGTAAATGTCGCGATCGGCGAAGACTTGGTATGCGGCAAGCCCATCCGCATCGCGCCTGGACAGAACGACCGTGACCTCGGCAATGCCCTCCACGCGATCCTGGCGGCTCATCTCATTGACCCAGCCATCCCGGAATTCCAAACCCACGCTCACGACATCCTTGAGGCTTACAAGATCAACGCCGAGGCGGCGGAAATCACATCCGCAACCATCGCATTTCGCGAAATTTTGATCGAGCGGTTCAAGCCGACCGAATTTCTCGTTGAAGTGCCATTCACCCACCGCAACGCGGAAGGCCAGCGCATCACCGGCTTCATCGACATTGTGCTGATCACCGACAAGGGAGCGGTGCTGATTGATCACAAGTCCTATCCCGGATCCAATCTGTTGGAACGCGCAGTTTCATACTCAGGTCAGCTGGCAGCGTATCGCGAAGCGATGTGCGCACACGGACTGACCGTCAGTTCGTCATGGATTCACTTCTGCACACAAGGTCGGCTCGTGGAAATCCGATGACCTAACAAGTCATGGGCTGAGCGGGAATTGCATTACGATTCGAAGGCTCAATAAGATGGCGCAGTAAATAAACTCCGATGAACGATTACCCACAAGCTCACACCCTCGCAAGTGAGCAGAGCGCCGAACCTCAAGGGAAGTTTGAGGGCAGTTTTGGCTCTAGACTATGCGCAGTCATCAATCAAGCCCAGGACCAACTTCAGACATTCTTCGACGAACTTAAAAACGGAACGACGAACTACCAAACTGTCACCAGCCTGAGTGGACAGATCGCACAGGAGTATCGCGGGCGCTGCATTCTGGAACTTCTACAAAACGCCCATGATGCGCTGGCGGATGCAGGAGAAGGAGATCCTCGCAAAATCTCCTTTGTTCTCATTTCGTCACCTGAGCCGGTTCTGCTGATAGGAAACAGCGGTAGGCCATTTCTCAGAAAAGACTTCAAAGGAATTTGCCAATTGGGACAAAGCCCGAAAGACCCTAATAAGAGTGTTGGAAACAAGGGCTTGGGCTTCAGGAGCGTGCTTGAGGTCTGTAGTTCTCCAGAAATTTGGTCGACACCCCCTGCGGTAGGCGAGGATGCGTTCGTCTTTCGTTTCGATCCGGCCGTCTGTGACTCGGTGGCGATGGCTGCTGCTGATTTGAGCCAAAGAGGGTTGGATGCCAGGTCACCTTTTGACGAAAGTCGCCCCCTCTTGGATTGGTCCTCTGAGCAACTGGCTCAGTATCATGAACGATTATCTTCAGGGTTGGATGTCGCAAAAGAAGCAAGGGAGTTTCTGTCTCCTTACCTGTTGCCGCTGCCGATCAAGGAAATACCACCCGAAGTTGAGAGGTTGCTCAACAAGGGCTTCAAAACAATCATTCGGCTTCGGTTGGATGGTGGCCGGGATGGTGACCGAGCGGGGGCGATTCAGACCGTCAAAGAGCAGCTGCAGCTACTGGATGAGCGCGCGACCGTATTCCTAGCGAATCTCAAGACCTTGGAGTTAAGCCTTGATGAGGTATCTCGAACGTTTGAGCGCAGGATCACTTCAGAGACTCAGTTGTCGACCGCAACCAGAGTCCACCAGCAATGTCTTGCGGTAACATGCACACCCTCCGACGCAGCGGACTCCAAACCGCGCGAATTCCAAGTTTGGAGTCACACCTTCGGTGGTGATCATGACGCAGAGGCCCAATGCATTCGTGAGAAGGTCCAGCACTTGCCCAACCGCTGGCCTGAACTCCGAACGGCTACGGTCGGTATCGCGGTTGAGGACACCACCTCACCGACGGATGGAGTTTTCGTGATCTTTTTGCCAACAACGATGGGCACGGGCACGAGGACGCTGATCAATGCTCCATTCTACGGCTCCCTCGATCGCCGTCAGATCGATTTCAAGGACCACTATAACAGGCTGCTCATTGATTGGATCCTCGATCTTTGCCTTGATGTGATTACGGACCTGGCAGCAGGAGCTGCCGATGATCGGAACGGCCGGGCAATCGTGGACCTTTTGGCCTCGACGGAACTTATCGGCGATGCTGGGAATGGGTGGAGTTTCCTGAAACGATTGCTTGAGCGTTCCAAGGAGCGGGATGGAATTTTGGATGAGCTACCACTTGTTCACTGCGACGGCGGCTGGTGTGCTGCCAAGGATGCCAGAATCATGCCGTCGATCTCCGACGACTCTCACATTGAGTCTTCCATTTGGCGAGAGTCTGCCGGATTTCATATTGTTAGCCAAAGTCTCAATGGACGCCACAAGGCGGTCACGGCAATCATCGAAGCAATGAATGGATCAAGGAATCCATCCCCTGTCGAGTGGTGTAAAACCATCCAGATCGTTGCTGCCCAAGTGAAGGCAGAAAAGGTAAAGAGCAGCTGGGATGAATTCTTGAGAAGTGTTGTTCTTACTCTCCCGTCGAACTTACGAAATTGGACAACACCGTCCAAGTCCGACCCTTTGGCTGAATGTGAATTTATCCCGACTCAGGATGGGCGATTGTTGAGCGTCACTGGTGGTGCCACCATCTTCTTTCAACCTGTTCAAGGTGCTGATGATGCCGCAGACCTCGTAGGGGATGTGCCCAAGGCTCTTGAGAGTGCAGTGGCGTTCCTGCATCCGGACGTGATAACGCATGAAGGAACTCAACACAGTCGGACAGACGTGCAAAAGTTTCTCGAAGATAGGTTCGTTCGTGGCTTCAGCAGGATAGATTTGCTTCGCAAGGTAGTGTTGCCAGCCCTCCCCGAGCTTCCGACATCACATGACAGTGAGGAAGGACGCAGGTGTGTGGAAATCTTTTCGTGGGCGCTTGAAATCGTTAGCGAGAAAGGATCGACAACGCTGGAGTCACTGATCAAACACCTGCCTGTTGCCTGTCACGGCGGCTGGCGTTCAATGGAAGAGGCCGTATTCGGACCTGGTTGGGAAGGGCGTCTTGGTGACTGTTTGTGGGATTATTCCTCCGAGTTACCAGAGGACTGTGCAATAGCGGTCCGAGATAGTGCTTTGCTCCCGCCAAATGATCCACGTTGGGGCACTTCCGTGGCAGGGAGAGGTCACCTGTTCAACAAGGCTGGAGTTCTCGATGGGCTAAGGCTCCAACCTGTATCGGAGTTTCAATTCGGGGCAGATTGTAATAACCATGAACTTCCTAAAGCCGCACCAGATGGATTTCCGGTTGAGGTATGGAACAAATGGAGACAGGGGAAACGCAATACATGGAGGCCTTACCACGACGGATGGTTTTCCTATGAGATTGCGGGGATTTTCCATTTCCCTGGAATGCCCTTTCTTGAGGGGCTCTCTACAAAGGGAATCGAAGCTCTGAGTCGTCTGCTCTTTGTTTCTTTCTCGCACTGGCCTTCCGGCTGGGAGTTCGTCACGATTGATAAAGTATCAGGACAGAAATATCCTAAAGAAATCCCGTCTCCGCTTCACCATTGGCTCTCATCTAACACATGGCTGTCGGACCGGAGTAGAATAGATCAACCATTGAAACGTCGCTGGTTAATTCCGGCTTACTTGCTGGATGAGCAGCGATATGCCCACCTCGATCCGCTCCCGATCAAGATCGCACAGAGTGTCGAATCTGATCTGTTTCTTAGGAAGACTCTTATCGGCCTTGGTCTAAATATCTACCCGGTTGAAAATAATCAAATTGGTCCTGAGCTGTTGAACTCACTTGCCGCTTCCTGGAAGGCTCGACGTGTACCCATTGAGCGCTTTGATCCGTTCATCGGCCAGTTGCGAGCAGCCTGGAAAAATTTTGATCCGACTAAAGGTTTGCCGCGAGGCTTCCTGACATGGACAGGGCAGCGGAAACTTACTTATTTAGAGCTGGATCAACTACAGGGAGTCTTTCTGCCGGACCACAAAGAGCGAACCCGCGCCCTGATGGATCACCATAAGCCGATCCTCGAGATGAATGTCGTAGATGCCCATCGCCTGGTCGGTCCATTGCGCGAGAAGACGGAGATTCGTCAGGCTTCGAAGCTTGAGGAGCGGATCTTGATTAATGGAGCGAGTAGGGACGCGGAGATGGATGGAGTGATCCCGCTTGAGCAGAGTGGATATGCTTGGTTGTCACCCGTTATTCTCGCGGTCGCGGCACATGGCGGAAGTAATCCTGCCGGCACGGCAACAAAGGCATGGAACGAAGCTGCTGGTCGGCTCCAGACCGCTTACTTGCTCCTGTGTGAATCGATCGAAGTTCAGTTGATTGATGGTGAGGAGGAAGTGGCTTCCAGTCATCCCGATGCATGGTGGCTACCGGACGGGGTGCTGGCCATTCGACGGGATGCAGAGCTCGCCTATGATAAGCTGGCACCAGCACTTCAAACAGCCCTGAGTCGGCGAGACTTGATCAAGGATCTTCGGTTGATTCTTAAATCCTTGGCCGGCATCCCATCACCCACGTTGGAGGTGATTGAACAGGCGATGGAAGATGCTGATATTGATGCTCAATCCCTTGCTGACGTGCGCCAGGGCTGGATGGGTTCGGTATCTATCATCATTGATCGGATCCGCCCTGTTCTGGCATTGATGGGCGTTTCCGAGGAAGGCCTTGATGCCGCCGGGATTGATATTGAGCGATTAAGAGAGTGGCTTGATTCTAGAATTAATGAGTGGTCCGCCGAGGATCTCCTATCGACTGCTCGAAGATGCCGGACCGACAGGGCGATGGGTGAGGCTGCTTGGTTGGTGCTGGGAGATCGTGCTCAGCTTCCAGCTTGGAACGACGTTCTAGGTTTTCTTGGGGATCGCTATTCGTCGGTCGAAAATCGTGTAGTTAAGCACCAAGTTGACGCATATCTTGATCAAGTATCGCCCTTGCTATCCGCTCTTGCGCGTGATTCCGCCATTAAGTCAGGAAAGTCCGGTCTGTTCCTGGAAATGGAGTCAGCTCGTCATGGGTTCAAGGCACCTGCTGAATGGAAGGACCAATGGTGGGAGGTGCCTTTTCAGGTAGTGCTTTGTGCACTGCACGCCGAGTATGCAAAGCTCGACGCTCTTGGCGACGAGCTTCGAGCCCTCACTGAGCCAAAAAGCGTCCATGAGTTTCGAGTCGCCCTTGGAGCGATGGGAATAGCAGTGGATCCCGATCCATACGAGCTGGCAGCCGACAACAAGGAGGCGTTCAGCCAAGCGCTGCTCAAACTTCATGATTTTAGAAAGGCATGGAAGGAAAAGACCGAAGGCAGCTCGACGGTTGAGGAGCCTCCAAAACAACCTGCTGATCTCGACCCTTCCGCCTACTTGATGAGCTGGCCCGAATCCAAACTGATTGAAAAATCCCAGCATCTCTTCTACGATCCCGGCTTCAAATCCGCATGCGAGGGTTGTTCGACGCTCGATGAGATCCGGGTTCACCTCGGGATTGATGCTGCCACCGTCGAGGCGCACAGAAAGGAGAGGCTTAAGCTTGAGCAGGAGGCGGAACGAGAAAAACGCACATTTGAAGTTGCTGGATCTTCTTTCGAAGTGGGCACAGGGAGCTACAAGGAGCTTTTCGATGGTCTCAAGAGTCTTGCACCGCCGGTGGGGCCACGGGCGATCGACGATGAATTCACGCCATTGAAGGTCATTGGCCCTGGAAGAGCTGGTGGGGGTGGCGGAGGGACAGGAGCCAAGCTTTCGTCGCGAAGGCCATCGAAGGAGCTGACGGAATTGCTTGGGATTGTTGGAGAAATGCATGCCTACCGATTCTTGCAAAAGGAATTTGGGAAGGAATCAGTGAGGAGGAGCTCCTGGGTTTCCGAACTCAGCCTCAAGGTCCTGCCACATGTCGCGGCGGGAAAGGACGAAATCTACGATGGGCTTGGCTTTGACTTCAAGTTTCGCTGCGGGAAAAAGACGTGGCATGTCGAGGCCAAGGCAACTCAAGGTGACGACTCCCAATTCGAGCTTGGGACCAGTGAGATCCGGGCGGCGAGCCGACAGGCTGGATCGCCTGATCAACCGTGGAGAATTCTTCGAATTACGAACGCGCTCTCTGCCGAGCCAACATTTGAATGGCTTCCCAATCCCTTCGAAAAGGGGGGCGGCCAACACTATCGACTCCAACAGGGTGGAATGAGGGTTTCTTACGCACGCAGCAAAACTTGAGAGGCGACATATGCCTCATTCTGTTAAATTATGGGTATTCTGTATCCAGCTGTTCCCAGAGTGGCTGACTGGTTTCTGGCGTAAGCGTGGTCTGAAGCGCCGTTCCGTATTTCTCGCTGTGTCGGGGCATAGCAGTCATAGCTTTGCAGATTATGACTGCTACGCACGAATCTCTCATGAAGGTCGATGGCCGGGGGCGGCTCCGCTACACTGCCGAGCAGCGGGCCTTGCTGCTCAGCGCCTATGACGCCAGCGGCTTGAGCGGGCCAAAGTTCGCCGCCCTCCATGGGGTCAAATACAGACCTTTGCTGCTTGGCGAAACAAACGCACCCGCCTGAATACTTCGCCGAAGCTCCCCGCACCGAATCCTTCGACTTTTATCGAGGTAGAAGTCCCCGTCACACGTTCCGGCGATGGTGTGGCGGTGCTTTTGCCGGGAGGTGCCAAGCTCCACATCGCCAACACGGCCTCCGTCCCACTCGCCGCTGCACTCATCCGCGAACTCTCCAGGACGTCAGCTCGGCCACCTCTACCGGATCGAAAAGCAGCTACGCGAAGCCAAAGCCGGCCCCGCCCAGAGAGAAGCCGTGCGCGCCTCGCAAAGCCGAATGATTCATCGTCGCCTCGACAAACTCATCGAGCGTCTCGCCCTGCGCGCCATCCTACCCAAAAGCAAAGTCGGCAAAGCCATCCACTACGCCCGCACGCAGTGGATCCGGATGGAAGTCTATCTCGGCGACGGCAGAATCGAGATCGACAACAACCTCGTCGAGAACGCCATCCGCCCGACCAAGCTCGGTGCGAAAAATTGGCTCTTCATCGGCTGCCGGGAAGCCGGTCAAAAAGCCGCCATCCTCTACACCATCGTCGAGAACTGCCGACGCCTCGGCATCGACAGCCGCGAGTATCTCGAAGACGTGCTCACCCGCTTACCCAGCATGATGGCCAGCGAGGCCGTCGCTCTAACCCCAGCGAACTGGCTGCGTGCCCGCCAACGCAAACCCCTTCGGAAAGCAGCCTGACGTCCGACCTCGGCAAGAGAAATCAAGAGGCGGCTGGGACCACGCTTACGCTTGAAGAGATTCTCGAAACCCTTCGAGTCCTCGAAGCTAAGATCAACGCGGCAATCCACTAACGTGCGTCGAGTGCATCCCGCTGGAGATCCTCGCCTTCATAAGCAAAAACTTCGGCCCGCTCAATCTCATGATGGAACGCGCCGACATGTCGGGGATGGACATCTACAGCCGCACCCGGGATGTATTTCTCCACCACCGCTTACCCTTCGATGGTGCTGGCCGCCTAGGACAATGAGAGGCCAAAAACTGACCAGTCGCAGCGACCTAAGCCTCTGGATCTTTGATCGATCCACGCGGGTAGAAGTATACGCCACAGAACCCGACATCACCTGACATCCTTATGAATTCAGACATGTAATGGATGGTGAAGCCCGCCTTACCGATCTTGCACTGGTTGCTAGAAAGTTCGAAGCCTTCCCCTCCCTTCTCCAACAAACCCTTGCGACCCTCTTCAAACTTGGTGGAAACGTCTGTCAGCGAGGCGTCGGTGGAAGGATCGATCTTTCCTACCAAGTCCTCAAAAAACTCGATGAATTCCTCGGATACGATAATCCTCGGGTGATTGTTAGCATTGCCTGAGGTGAAGAGACCCGAGATCGTTTCTGAATCAGAAATCTCGATCTGAATCTTCGGTTGCTTTTTTGGCCTGTAGGCGATGGTCGCACCGAGGCCAACGTTGAATGCAGGATCAACCGGTACGCCGACCCTACCCACCTGACGCAAGGCATCTTCTTTGATTTCCTGGCTGAACAGTTCATTCAAACGGGCGAGACGCGAGTATCCGGTGCTCTGCAGTGCGGTGACGGGGATGGTGGTTATGTTGTCGGGATACCATTCCACCAATAGGTAGTTCGGCTTTCCGCCGACATTGCGTTGGAGCAGATGCTTGTACCTTCCGGAGGCCTTGTCCTTGCCAAGAAAGTTACGCTGGTCCATCAGGTCGAAAAGGTTGGGAGTTTGTGTGACGATGGCCCCTCGGACACAGAGCACCTCATAGTTCTTCTTTACCCGCTGAAGATCACATGCGGGCGCGATGATAAGAACCAGCTCCTGATCGGCGACGTCCTGGATCTTCGACACATGAGGATCCCCTTTCGGAGGTGGATCTGGCGGTTCGGCCTCCGGCGCTGGAAACTCCGCTGCGGGTGCCGATGCGAACGGATCGCCGATTTCCTTTTCGCTGGCCGCTCTTTCGATTGTAGCAAGGACTCCATCTGCGCTTTTGCCCCGTTCATCAGCCAGGGTGCACGCCGCAGTCGGAATATCAGCCTTTCCGGCGACCGAATAGACGTCCCCGAACTGCACTTTAATTTCACCGACATTCGTGCCCAGCAAACCGAAGGTGATTTCCGCAAACCAGCTGAATAGCACTTGATTTGGCGACAGCATCCCGTGGAACGGCGGTCGTTGGACCGCACTCATTTCGTCAGAAGCCTTGAGCATCGGAGCGGAAGCTCTGATTCTCGACGCCAACGCTTCCGACATCAGCCAGCTCACGTAGTTGCCGAGGTTTTCCCCGTCCGCCTTCAGACGCATATGGTCTAGAATCGCCAGATCGTGGAGTTCCAGAGCTTCCAGATCGGTCCTCAGGTTCTCGGTGACTAGTTTCATCTGCTCCGAGAAAACCTCTAGGTAAGAAGCCAGACGATGAAGGTCGTCATACCGTTGCAATTTTCTCCCGAACGCTTCGACGAACCAGTCCTTGCTTAGCGAGTCTTTGGGAACCGGTTTGAAGAAAGCCGCTTTGACCGTTGCTGCCTTTCGGAAATTCTCGATCGATTCGGCAGCCGGCAGCTGTGTCGAGATCAAGAAAAGAAACCGGTTGTACTGCTCGCCTCTTTCCTCGATCTTACTGGATAAAAGATCCTGGAAAGCCCTAACGTCCTCAATCGCCTTTGCAGTGGTCGATTGCTGATATAGAAAGAAATCAAGGAATACCAATTTCGACCTTCTAATGTCGTCCGCGGCGCTGGAGATGTCAGGGTGGCGGCAAACCGTTAGATGAAGCTCTCCCTCCAAGAAACCAATAAGCTCAAGCAGCCGACGAACCGCTCCTTCTCGTCCGGCTCTGATTTTCCTGAAAATTGGATCAAACAGCTTAAACTCTACAGGCTCCTGCATGTAGAGCTCCCACGCCTTGTAGAGACCCTTAGCGTCTCGCTTCAGATCCATCACCGTCTTGAGCAGGGGGAAGTGTTCAGCCTGCAGTTTCGTCCAGCCGTGTGAGCCCGCAGCGGATTCGGTTCTAAGCGAAGCCCAGTCCTCAGCGTCGATCAGATCAAGCTTGGCTGGAGCGAATCCATCATCAATGAAAACAACAACCGGGCTAAAGGCGCGGACTTTATCCGCAAAATCGGCAATGATCATGAACTCTTGGTGTTCTTGAGGGATATTTCAAACTTACGAGATCTCCCGTCTTCCTCCGCAGGCCCCAAGTTTAGGGTCGCATCATTATACTCCGCCAATCGCCGCGATATGAAAAGACCGAGTCCCCGGCCGTCTCCAGGCGGCTTGGTGGTGACAAACGGCTTAAAAATGTCCTCCCTCATGTCACGCTGAACACCGGGACCATTGTCCTCGAAAGTGATCATCCGCTGCTGCGGATCGAGCGTGATGATAATCCGCGGCTCGGTCTTCCGGTCGAAGCGGTTGTTCAACCAATAGAATGAATTGCTGAAGAGATTGTCCAGAATCTGCAGAATTTGACCCTGTTCAATCTTCGCACGAAACGGCCTCTCCGAAAGCTTCTGGATTGAGACGTCAAGGCCATGCCGCCTTATTTTAGCGTCATGCATATCTACAAGCATGGTGACGATGCTCTCCACGTCGATAATTGCTTTGCGTTGCCTCCCTGGCACACTGAGTAGGTCAAGCACACGTATCCGCTTTTCCAACGTTTTGAGCTGCATCTCAAGACCCAGACGGACTGATTCGTCTTTCAATACGTCGTCGTCTCTGAGGGATCTTAAGGCATCCCCTGTCACCCGACTCAGCTCGTGGGCGATGAACTCGACCTGAAGTCCGACGCCTGCCAGATGCACATATTGCTCCAGCTCCGATTCCTGGTTCCGTATAGTCGATTTTGTACGCTCCCACGCCGCCCTGATCTCACCGAGTTGGAAGATAATCTCGTTGATCGGCTCGGCCTCCTCTGGAACTCTTTTTTGCAGCTCGTAGAGTTTCGTGGTCGCCACCAGTTCGGAGGCGCCGACGCGCTTCTCGATCGATTCGATCTGTTCAGGAGGCTCCTCGGTATTGGATTTGAGCGTGTCTTCAAGGAATAGTCTGCAATGCGTGATGATCACATGTCGGAGTAACCTGCGAAGGGCTTCCTTCTCCGGACAGTCACGGAATCCTTCTCGATTCGTTTGATCCTGAAGGGCGGGATTCCCCTCTTGGGAAATTCTCAGGAAGCCAATGATCTGGGCACGATTGAGTTTGTAAGCCGAGCCCGAAAGGGCGCTGCGGTCCAGATCAAGCCAGTCGTCCGAAGGCGAGCCATAGGGATATACTCGGAACCCATCACGATAGACCAAAAGCCCCCCGCTCCAGCTTCTGACAAATTCCTTGATATTCTCCCAGGTGTCCGAGTCGTCCCGCATGATGCGGCCCCGGTTGAACCAGTGGAATTCCATTTCGAACGGTCCCAACCGGGGGAGTGCGGCCAGAATTGCGTCAGTATTCGGCAGCAATTCGTTGGCTTTCGGCTTCCTGCGCCGGCCCGGCGGATCCTTGATGCAGCTTGCCAAATGTTCGCCGTTGAGATTCCAGATCCGATGTGCTCCAAAGGTCCGGTAGTTGACCTCAATCGACAACTCTAGTTCCTCCGCCGATTCCGAACCCACATCCTTGCCAACCTTCTGAAGACGGGCTCGGCAGACCGCATCTGCCTTCTCCAATTTGTTGTTCTCGAATTCTGGGAGAAGAACCCGTCCGCCCTGAAGCTCGATCACCAGCAACTCGTGGATGAAGTCCGAGGCAAAGGGATCCGACAGCTTCGCAAGCTGCGTGGCCCCCAATTCCCGAATCTTGTCGATGTGCCAGTCTCCCTGAAGGCATCTTATGGTCAGGGTCGTTCCGTGATCCCCGGCCGACTGTTTCTTCGGACCTTTCTCTGGTTCATAGTCGAGGGCGGACGAATCCAAATTGGGATCATTAAAAATCGTTCGCCAATCCAACTCCAGAATCATCCACCGTGGATCGGAGCCACCGTCATTGCCTTCCATGCCGGTCTGCACATGGACATAATGACCCAGCCGCATAGCGGCGAGCCTCCCTATCCCTTTTTCACCAAGGGTTGGGCCGCTGGGCGAGGACTTGTGGCTCCAATTTGCCTCAGTTGAACGACTCTTCGAGAGGAGCCGCATCGGAGTACCGATCGTCAGGTATCCCTTCTGAAGAGTCTCCGCGTTCATCCCATGCCCTTTGTCCGCGACCACGATAAAGCTCCCAGCCAGATATGCCTCCTCCAACGCTTCCATCGCAGCCGATACCGTATGCGGATGCCCCAAGGTCGTCAGAAATTTCTGGCGAACCTCCTCTTGGGCATCCGGCTCCATGCGAGCCCGAACCCTGTCGAGAAAGTGTGCATCATCAAAATCGATATTCTCGGTGGCAATCAGTTGCCTATACAGCTCCTGATACTCGGTGAACTGTAGGGCGATATGGATCGAGATGGTCACTGAAGGCGATCGCGCGTCGATCGCATTTTTAATCAACTCATAAAATGCCACAGCGTCGGAGCTGATTAGTTCAGCCCCGAGTTCGAGGAGGACTCTTGCTTTGAATTCGATTGCCATTAGATTATAACGGTGCGCTCACGGTTTTTTTAGAGATTGAGCAAGCGGTTTGAGGACATCAATAAACTCCGAAACCTCATTTTGAGTGGTCTCGTGGCTTAGGGAAATTCTCAGTGCTCCTGAAGCAGATGAGTAGTTGATTCCCATTGCGAGCACGACATGTGACGGTGAGTCGCTACCCGACGTGCAAGCAGACCCAGAGGAAGTGGCGAAGTCAGCTTCTGCCAACCGGTGAATGAGCATCTCTGAGTCGAGATCCTCAAACAACAACAAAGATGTATTGGGAAGACGCCGAGCGCCTCCGCCTAGCACTGTGACACCGAGAGCACAAAGTGCCGCTTCAAGGCTTGATCGAAGGCTCTCAAGACGTCGATCGTCAAGATGCATTGTAGCAATCTCAGCTGCCTTGGCGATGCCTGCAGCGAGAGCGGGATTTTCGGTGCCAGGTCGTGCCCCGCCCTGTTGTCCGCCACCATACAAATACGGCGCGAGGTCGACTCCGGAACGGATGAACAGTGCACCGATGCCCTTGGGACCGTGAAACTTGTGACCTGACAATGAAAGGAAATCGACGTCCCTTAGATTGTCATTGAGACTGAGTGTGATTTTACCAACGGCCTGAGTCGCATCGCTATGGACCAAGCAATCTTGATTGATTTCCTTGGCCAAAGCAGCAGCCTCCGCAACCGGCTGGATTACGCCAGTTTCGTTGTTGGCCAGCATCACCGATACGAGAGCAGTGTCCGGCCTGATGAGATCTCTTAAGGCAGCTAGATCGATAACCCCTTCACAGGAAACCGGTGCTAGGTCTACCTCTACTCGTCCCTCTGTTTCTGCGAGATATGAAGCGACCTGAAGGACGGACGGGTGCTCAATGGCAGAAACTACGAGGTGGCACTTACCTGTTTGGCGCAAGGAATGACGGGCTATGGATTGTAGCACCCAGTTGTTCGATTCCGTCGCACCGGAAGTCAGGATAATTTCTTCCGCAGAACAGTCAATCAACTCAGCCACGCGTTCGCGGGCCTCACTAAGAGGCCTGGCAACATCATAAAGAGCGCCGGCTAATGTGGTTGTATTGAAAAAGGCGGTGCTAAAGTATGGCAACATCGCGTCCAGAATGTCCGGAAGCACTCGGGTCGTGGAGTTGTTGTCGAGGTAAATCATGCCTTATACTGTTTTACCAAACTCCTGACCAACGGTTCCAGGTCAAGGTCAGGATCGGTGAATGGCACCTGAATAGGAACGAACTTGCCTTCCAGTTTTGCTAGCATATGACCTTTTCCTAGAAGCCGTTCGGCTCCTGAATTCTTATCGCCCGTGGCAATTTCAGCGGTCCCCTTATCGGCGACTTTCAGTGTGAGTCGATTGCCGAGCTGCGAGCGCAGCTGCATCGGCATCACCGTATTGTCCGGGCGCTGGAGGCCGAAGGTCATGAAAATCCCTGCCGCTCGACTCTTGATTCCGAGGCTACTCACGCTTTGCGTGATCGATTCTGCATACTCCTTGTCGAGCATCCATTCGGCAAATTCATCCTGAAGGTAAAAAATGGTCGGCAGGTTCTGCCCTGTCTTTTTACGATAGGCGCGAATGTCCTTGCTGCCAGTCTGCTCAAATAGCTTGTACCGAGATTCCATTTCTTCGACCAACTCCTCAAGCAATGCGGCGGACTGCTGCTTATCGGTCACAATGGCTCCACCGCCTGCCTTGAGGTGGGGCAACTCTCTGAGTCCAAAATAGTCCACACCACTTTTGCCGTCTACGAGATGAACATGAGTGTTTTCGGGACTTCGGGTCAAGCCGATGTACAGAAGCATGCTCTGGAGAAGCACTGATTTCCCCGAACCTGTGGCACCTGAAACTAAAGTGTGAGGATCGACGAAAGGATCCAGCATCTGTGGCTTTCCGTCCTCTTCCCTAACACCGATCATCACCGCCTCAGACTCAGCATCAAAATCGGACGATGTTAGGAGAGCTTCGAACACTGGAGCCGTATGAAGCATCTTGCGCTCCGGCCGCGTCACCATGACTGAGACTATGCCCAAGCCGGGCGTTACACGGAGAATATCGATTCCATAGGTTGTGAGAAATTCAGGGGCCGCATCCTCAACCTTTTTAACAGTGAGATCCGGGCCACCCTTGAATGTCACGATAGCAGCGTTGGGGGTGATTACCGGAGGATGGGTTTCGGACACCTTGGACGACATTCCCTTATCACGAAGTGCAGACTTTAGAGCATCCACGACGACTTCCAGCCATTGGCTACCCTCTTTCGATTCACCTGAGAAGCTCTGGCTCCTTTCGGCTAGGATTTCCATAGGGGTTTTGCTGGCTGTTGTTTCAGGCAACTCAGGGGTTTGAATGGAATCCCGGGAATTCGGATCAACAGGAAGTGGATTGCCTGGGTCTGCCGCCGCGGAAATTAATTGGGATTCTTGTGAATTCCCTCCGCCGTTGCACACGTCCACCGGAGTTGTTTGGGGCTCATTGGATTCGGTTAGATCAGGCCCAGTAATTGGTGTCGGCTGAGGATGGGGTTTTCGATCTTGGAGAATGCGGACCGGGGCCTTTCCGAATCCTGTGTGACCATTTCTGAGCCTGAGATTCTTTGTGTCTTCGAACTTGCTGCCTCTGAAGTAGGCAATCAGTGATTTCGTGTCCTGAGCGTTGAAGATCTCCTGTTGGGCAATCACATCTTCGGTGCCCGATACTTCGACGCCAACCGTTGCGATAGCTGTGTCACCATCGTGAATAAAGACGTGGGAGTATCCCCAAACTGAAAAGGAACATTCTCGCTTCCTGACGAAGCCACGCCATTTGCTTGGCGAGTAACTATCTTGCCCTCCGGTGTTGGTCAGTCTCGAGAGAATCATGTCCGAGATTCTAGCAAGCCACAGTCCCTGATCGAGGGGAGGACTCTTCGATGAGAGCGCTCGCGAAATCTGTTTGAGGGTGTCCTTCAACTGCTTCGCCGACTTCTTCTTGTTCTCCGCCAGGCCGAGACTATTGACATATTTAGCCTCGGTTACAATCAGGTCCAAGTGAGGTGAGCCGTCCGCTTTGTATTTGGGGGCGAGAACGAGCAAGTCGGCCAGATGATCACCGCTCGGCTTGCCTAGCCATCTACTAAATTCATCGAGAGAGCACCAGCACACCGGCCTCTGATCACCGATCTCGCTGGTAACTAGGAATTTTGTCAGAACCATACCCAGCAACTCGCTTGTATTGTTGGTTCTTCTGGCGGCCTTGAGAATCAGTCCGCCTGAAATGGCATTGGTGTGATCGATGAACGACTGAGCAAGATCAGTTATGTCGGATTCGCTTGCATCCGGGAGAATAGACAACAAACGCTGATTGAGTGTTACCCGAAGCAGCGTGTCATTCGCCTTGGAAGAGACGATCAGATTTCTTCCGCGACAAACGCTCTGAATGTATCGGATGACTTTGACCTGCTTCTCCTCAAGTAGCCTACGGTCGAGCATTTCATCCTGGCTGACCACCCATACACCGAGCTGATGGCTGTCCTCGACAATCTCCCTAACGGCACCCTCGTCAATGTCGAGATACTTAGCAGGCAAGAGCACCTTCCTGTGTGGCCAGTGAAGCGACTGGTCTCCACCGTTGATCGGAGTGGTGATCGTCTTAATGTAAAGCCAGCCCGCCTCGGTTTGATTGGGGCAGCAAAGCAGTAAGCTCGAATTGTGATTCCCCTCCTCGAAGGGAATTTGACGGTTCCACCTGTGCGAAAACAAATGCTCCGGCAAAGACGTGTGAGCTTCGACGTCTGCAACGATCCAGCTAACCTTGGCTTTGGAAGAGAAAAGATCCTTACAATAGACGATGTCAGCATGAGGAGTTTTCCCTTTCTTTGGTCTCATCTTCACATCTGTTAGAGCACTGATGCTGATTCTGACCTTGGAAAGAAAACCTTCCGACTTACCGAGGACCTGCTCCGACTCAGTCTGAGCGACCAAATTCTTGTAGACGTCCTGCAGGCTGCTACCTTGCTGGTGGGTAAGGATGATTTCACAGTTCATAGGGATGTCTCCCTTTTGGCTGCTGGTCTGATTCCTTTTGTTGAACTGCTCGACAATCCTACTCGCCAGTTCGCGGGACTCGCAGTTGTAGAGTAGGATCGAGAGGTTGTCTTTCTCGTGAGGTTGGAGCCGGAGGTATTCCTCAGCTTCGTTGACGATCGTATTGACCGCCTCAGTGGTGTTATCAGTAGCGACCCTAGCATCCCCGTTCACTCTGGGCTGCTCGTGGAGGGTGTATGCCCCAACACTACTTGTTGCAGTGGTCAGCTTAGCTTCAAGGTCATGCCACACTAGCGATAGCTCAGGATACAAGCTTCCTTCCACAGTCTGCTCTATATCTTCAAAGTGCAGCTTACCTTGCGAGCCGTCAGAGTAGCTTTGCGACTTCGACGAAAGGATCTCAGCGATGGACCCGAAGAGCTGATCCTTTCGAGCCTTCCACGCCTCCAAGCGCAACGGGTGCCATGGGCACACGATAGAAATGGTTGGCCGTTTTGTATTCTCGTCGATTTGAACGGTTCCAATCTGTGAAATGATCTTGGTGAGGAACTTCCGGATCGACTGGTGTTTCAAATTTCCGACCGTTTCCAGCAACACTTTGTAGGTTTCGACCATTGTGGGCACTTGGCCCAGATCGAGTGCGTCCTTCTCGAATGATTGGATTAGCTCGGAGTAGCTTGCATCGAAATCGTCAAACGTTGATGTCAGGAGATCCTTGGCGGCCTCCTCAATGTTTTCTTTCTCAAATTGGTCAGCCAAATAGGCTTTGAAGTCGAATTCAGCAGTGTTGATATTATTCTGGGCCGGCACGAAACTGCCTTCGTTCCTGGCACCGAAGGTTCCATCGAACGTACTGATGTCGGCCAATGAGATTGGCAGAGGCGTTCCTTTTTGACCCACTGTGTCATAGGCGCCGCGACAAATTACAGTTGCGGATGAAAGGATGTTCATTCGATTAGCAATGAGCGCCCGGATGTCTCCACGTTCCCTTTTGAGAACGCTATTGCTTGAAAATTTCCAGATCAGCTGCTTGGAAGAATGCTCAACTTCATTGCCGTTCGTATCGATTTCGCAGAGGACAACTTTGAACTCGAAGCCCTGACGCTTGTTCTTGGTCGATGCGTTGGTCTGCTTCTCTTTCGCAATGCCCTTGTTTTTATCGAGAACTTCATCTGAGTAGAACCGCATCAAGGAGGTGGCATCCTCTCGTTTGGAGAACCGAATCAAACCATTCGAGTGCTTTTCGATGTTGCCAAAGTGTCTTTCAAAAAAGAGGCATGTATCCTTATCGATCCCCTTGAAATCGTTAATCCTAAACTGCCGAACTGCCTCTATTTTAAGATATTTTTGTTCATCCTTACCGGCACCCTTCTGAAAGATTTGCAAACATCGAAGAATCCCGCCGAGGAACTCTGAACATTCGATCTTCTTACCGTAGACCCAATCCTCCCAATCCTTGAACAGCTTTGGTTTGAACGTTTCGATACTTTGATGGTGCTTTTCAAAGAACTCGACATGTTCCGAGGCCAAATTCCCTTCGGTGCGAGGTACTTTTTTGAGGCTATTCAGTAACTGCTCCTCCTCCCTATCTAGGGCTTTGCCGTCGTGCTCCAAAGCAGTGGTCGTAAGCTGAGCAAAGTCGCTTGACGAAGTCGTCTTTTCCTTGATGAAGAGGGTCTTAACCTTGATCCAGTCGTGGTTGAAAAGCAGTTTTTCCGTGTTCTCGCCGCGCCCGTAAGCCTCGATATAGTTCCTGAATGCTTGGATGATTTCGTCGCTGAGCTTCTTAGGATCATCGATCGAGTAGTCTTCCTGAATCGACAGTGACTTGCCGAGTGTTTCGTCATCCAGAGGCTTGAGGTTCCCATCGCGTTTGTCTAGATAGTACGCGTTCCTCCTGTGTTTCTTGAGTTCCCTGCTCCATTGGCTTGTCTGCGTTGTCGCCTTGACTCCATCAAAACAGTTCCGGAACAGAGGGAGACTGATGATCGGCAGGTGTATACCGGCTTGGTGTATAAGCGTGCTGTCCTTGATCCCTGCACTTACTTTCTGAAGATATTCCGCAATGGCGTGCAGCGTGATGTCTCCTTCTTTCAATACTGCTCTGACGAAGGCCGTGAACTCCTTCTGTGATGGCTCCGAAAGGGTGAAGCTTTGCTTACCGAGTAAAACGCCTGACCAGATCTCGCCTGCGACCTCATCGTTGTTCAGGTCGCTCTTTGAAAGGATGTTCTTGTTGCCGAGCGATTCCTTGACGTCTTCCTCGTTTGCGCACGTTATCACCACTTTGCGCTCCCGCTGGATAGCGCGGACGTTCACGGCGGAGTGCTTTGTCAAAAACTGAGGATCAATCCCGGCACCAGGGACTGTAGATTCGGGAAAGAGAATTTTAAGACTTACAAATGAGTTCGCATCCTTCTGCGCGGAATCGATAAACCCCTTCAATTCATGTGGTTTGAAGTAGCTCAAGGCCAGGAACGCACCGTCATGATCGTCCTCAGACAACACCGGAGCAAACTTCGTTTTAGCAATATTGTAGGCTATCTCGCCTATCAGATGTGATGTTGGGTGCTCGGACACTGACTGGCTGGATGGAAAAGGTTTCTTAAATTGCGTCGTTGTACGGATTCTTAACGTAGGTGCAGGCGTCGCTCATTCGTGTAGCCAGCCCGAGTGCCATGAGCCGTCTTGTAAAACGTTCCTTATTTTTTTCGTAGTGGGAGGATTCCACGAATTGTTCAGGAAGGACCCGACTCGCGTGCGTGTCGGAGATAACAACCCGGTATCGGGCAAAGAGCTTTTCCAGTAGTTTGACCTCTTCCACTCGCTCCGGCACATTCGCAAGAACCAAGGCGCGGATGAGGGAGTCGCTGGGTGCGTAGCGAAGCCGATTTGTCCCTTGCTTCGTCGTTAATCCCGCGATCCGCCCAAGACTGGCTAGGGCTGGAATCACATTCCGTTTGCAGGCGACCTTGGCCATGCGAATCACCTCCTTTTTGTATTCTTCGACAGTCTCCTTATTGATGGACTTTTTGAGAGACAGTTCACTACTTAGAAATTCGTCCAGCGAGGCGACCTTGACAGCCTCAGTTTGCTGCTCATCTGCGAGCGTTTCACAAAGACCCTGATTATTCGCGATAAGCTGCTCGCAGTAATTCTCCACCGCCTTAAGGGCCTTGTCCTCATTGTCACGCTTACAGACGCCGGAGTATTGCCGGACCACATCGGACTTTGTATTCATTACCTCGCACACGATTATGGCCGGAGAAGACGTTCCACACCAATGGTTGGAAGTCTCCAGCGCATACAAGTAGAGATTGAAAGCGATAAGATGCTTCATGACATCGAAGACGTCATTCTCAGGCAGTTCGAGCTTCGCAAGATTGAGAAGGTCCTCCGCCAATCGGCTGTAGGCGGGGTGGGAACGATAAGGTAAGTAGGTTCCACCATTCGCATCGTCGAACTGTCCTTGACCACCCGGCAGTAAACCGAGCGTGATATTATCCTTTTGTGAACCGGGCTTGAGATTCTTCGAAAGGTGTGTTGCCAATTCTTCCCTTAGTGACTCATCCGCTCTCGAAAGCATTAAGTAAACTAGTTCACCTGATCTGGTGAACAGAGTTCGATCTCTACCAAATTTGTCGTCAGTAGGCACGTAGAGTGCGGAAGGTCCCATTGGAAAGAGAAGCTGATGTGACCACTTCTTGTTGTTCCCAGGGTTCATCACGCTCCGTCGGACAAGGTGGACGCGATTTACAAAGTCACGAAAATTTGGAAAGCGATCTCTCAGGTAGGAATAGTCGCTTGGATGAGAGCTTTTCGATGATTCCTGAATGTTCTTTAACCATTGGAACCAAGAGTCGTCGTTGGAACCATTGTTCTTTTCGGCAACCTGTTCGAGAGTGGGGTTATGGAATAAAATGATCCGGAGTTCTTTCGCTTTCCGGGCGCGGTATTGAACATCTTGATTGGGCTCGGTCGCGTGTAGAAATTTGCCTTGGCGCAACATGCCGTCGGCCATATTCAAAAACTCTGTTAGTAAGGCGTGAAGTGGCTGCTCCTTGAGACGGTGGCCCCAGATAGCTTCAGAAACCCAGATGTCGCTTTCCTTACCATGGGTCCACGGCTGCAGGTTGTCCTTACGGGTGATTGATTCTTCTTTCATGCCGGGATTGTGCTATTTGAGATTAACGCGTGTTTCCCGGACTGCCCCTGCGTCATCCAGTTCCAGGAGGAGCATGAACTGAGTGTTGGGCTGCAGCTTCAGTGTTCGGATGGCCTTCTGTTTGAGTGCCTGGAAGTTCGAGTAAATTTCCGATGAAAAACTTGTTGGCATCGCTCCCTTTGCGACGCGCATGAGGAACTCGAAGCGCAGCATCGTTAGTTCGAAGGCGAATTTCCGGCCATCGAATTGAAGTACGAATTCGGGTCTATTGTCGAGTTCCCTACCTGTCACTCCGACCGCTTCTTGTCCTGAATATGCGTCAATTTTTTGAATGAGTAAGTCGCTAATTGGGGCGGTCGTAATGTCCAACCCTGTGGCTACATAGACTTGGTGTAGGTCGTTACGAATCAGCAACCCCGTCCAAACACGGTTCAGGCCTGCAACCAACTTGATAATGTTATCCACCTCAATGGGTTTGTTGCTAGCAAGTGGTGTTAGAAATCCTTTGATGAAATGGCCCGCGTGATGAAAAATGCATGTAACCCAAAGGTTGTATGCCTCGAATTCTTGCGGAGATGCGTGGATAAAGATCCGCTTTCTTTCCTCACAAAGTAGGGAGCGAAACGCTCGCACCTCCTCCTCGTCTGCGATTTCGCCCTTTAGATACTTGGCCAAATTTCGGACGAGTTCGGGATCCCTCTGCTTGTGTGGGTCATCTGCAATCAAGTCGTCGTAGACCTCCATAAAATCGGGGTGCTTGTCTCCGAAGATGATCAGCTCGTCGATGTCGTTGGTGGTTTCTTCTCCCACTCTAAGGTCCGCCAAAAATTCATACAGAACGCGTTTTTTCCTCTCCACCTTCGAGAGGTTCAATCCAAAAATGTTCCTATGGAGAGCCGCCTTGTAACGGGTATCTATATTGAAGTTCCTTTCGGCCTCAACGCCGGGCTTAACCAAATTATTGGAAAATCCGGGGTGCCCTAGCAACGAATTGACAAGCAACAGGATGATCGAACGAATGGGGAGGTGATAGCCGCAAGCATCCGCAATTTTTGCCACGCTTAATAGCCGGTCGCGCACAGCATCCGTACTGAGCAGGTGGTAGTTGGCTACCACAGATGAATTGGGGCCGAAAAGCGGTGTGTCTTGTTCAGTTTCGAGACAAGACCACTCTTCTCTGGAAAGTATCCCATCCAGACCAATCCCCATCAGGTGGTCGCTTGGGATGAATGACAGGTTTACCAGTTCAAGATTTGGCAACGCGGTCGATTTCTCCCGCGCCGACGCATGCATGGATAGCAGGTCGTCGAAGAACTCCCGCAGCTGGCTGGAGCAGCTCGCCGGCAGGGCCTTCGCAATTTCATGTAGCTGCCCATCATTGACCGCCATGATGAACGGCGTCCCTCCAGTGCCAGCGGCATACTTTGCCGCGCTCTCTAGCACATCGACATGCTCCGAGATAATAGTGCCATCCTCTTTCTTCCGACGCCATCCTGTAACGTCGTAGATGATTGTCATTTCCTCACTGCCGAACTCCGGCAGAGTAACAAACGACTCGATACAGCTGGAG
>NZ_JBATWY010000097.1:0-8509 GCF_049672945.1 Haloferula sp.
CCGACGACCTTGAATCGTCAGGGCGCGGATGTCGGCACCCAGTACCGTTCCGCCATCTACTACCATTCGGAGGAACAGAAGGCCGCTGCCGAAAAATCCAAGAAGGAGGCGGCCGCCGATTTCAAGAGTCCGATCGTTACCGAGATCACCAAGGCTCCCGTTTTCTATCCTGCGGAACAATACCACCAGGACTTCTATTTTCAGAACAAGAGCAACGGCTATTGCCGCGCCGTGATTTCTCCGAAGTTGGAGAAACTGAAGCTCGAGAACTAGGGTGAGTTGATTCCTCTGGACTAGGGAAACCTCAATCCGGAGTCTCCCGGCATGTCCAAGTATGCCGGTGAAGAAGTGCTCGTCGTCCCCCGCTCCCTGCTCGATGAAATCGGCAGTTTCCAAGGCATCAGGACCGAGGGAATGGATGCCGCCATCGTCCGACTGCTCGATCCCGCCAACCACTTCTTCATGGATCGCGCCGAGGCCGAAGACGATCCGAGCCACAAACAGCTCATTCCCTACTGCGTGATCCGCTGCGGATCACGTGTGCTCAACTACACGCGTGGCAAGGCCGGCGGTGAAGCCCGACTTCACGCCCTTCGCTCGGTAGGTGTTGGCGGTCACATCAACCCTGTCGACACCGGTGACGGCCGCACAGGGCCCGATGCCTACCATGCCGCTGTTGAACGGGAGCTTCATGAAGAACTGGTATTCAAGGTGGCCCACACCAATGAGGTGATCGCCTTGCTCAACGATGACTCCAATCCCGTGGGCCAGGTCCATCTTGGTGTTGTCCACCTCATCGAATTGGAGAGTGATCAGATCGAGTCCAATGAAGACGCCCTCGCCGACCTCAGGTTCACCGAACTCGACGAACTTGCCGGGCCGATGCTTGAGCGCCTCGAAACCTGGTCCCAGTTCTGCGTCAAGCATCTCGCCGAAGCCTGAGATCCTCGCCCCCAAGCGTTCGTAGCTCCGCCTTCAGGCGGCCGAACAACCTGCGTCGCCGGTTTCAACGGGGCCAAAGCATCCGAACTGGGAGCCTTGGTGCCCACGCTTTGCGGAGGGCCTTTGGGTTCTGGGTACGTTTCGGAACGGCTTGGCTATTCGGGGACTGCCTCAAGGCGGAACGACGAACTTCTCACTGGGCAACTTCTCAATGGATCACCACTCCGTCCCAAGACCGTGCCTGCCGGCCAGCTCGAGAAGATCCTCGCGCATCGGCCACTCATCGGGTCGCTCGCTCACTTGGTGGCGCTTGCTAGCGCCCTTGAGGGCCATGCAGCCGGTGTTGTCACCGATCGCCTTGACTTCATCAATTTCGGCCTGGCTCAATCTGACATCAGGCAGCACGGCCAGCTCCTTGATCCGCTCCTCGATCGGGCGAGCCTTTTCGCCAGCCTCTTGGATAAAGGTCGGCACCACACTTTCCACCGCAGGCTGACTGAGGTTCCAGATGGCCGCAAACTGCGCCATGCTCAGATCGTGTCGGGCCGCGATCTCCTTCATCCTTTCGATCTTCTCCAGACCCTTTTCGACCCAACCTTCCGGCCGATAAGCGCGGTGATCCCCGGGTTTGAATTCGTGATCGACTCCCATGTCGCCGAAGAAAAGGCCTCCGTAATCGACCACCCGAGTCAGCACTTTCACCCCCTGCTTCTCGCAAGCTGGAAGCGCCAGACCAACGGGCCAGGGCTCAAGTGGATTGAGAATCAGCATTGCCCAGTCAATCACCTCGCCGTATCGCTCAAGGCAATCAATCACATCGAGGGTGAAGCCATTGGCGGGACCAGGCGCGAGTCCGAGACGCGTGGTCAGGCCACCTTCCTTCAGGCCAGCCATGGCCTTCCACACCGCTTCGCTGGTGTAACCCTTTTCATCGGGGTTGTGCAGCATCATGAGGTCAAAGCGATCCGTGCCACAGCGCTCGAGCGACTTCTCGCAAGCCATCTTCACGTAGCCTTCATAGCCATCCTCGTCATGCATTTCCGGCTCGGTGAAGCGCGGGTAGCCCCGGCTTCCCTGACGCTGCCCCTTGTAAAAATCATGACCGATCATGCCGACCAGGCAGTAGTTCTCGCGATCGATTCCATTGAGCGCCTGACCCAGCAATTCGTCCGCCTTGCCGTTGCCGTAAACATCTGCCGTGACGAAGGTCCGAAAACCCGCGTCGTAAGCCGTCTGAATGCACTCCATGTAGCGCTCCTCACTGAGTGTCTCACCAAAATGCATGAAGCGTCCTCCGCTCCAAGTCCCATAGGCCGTCGTGGTCAAATCCATGCGAAGGAAATAGGACCTCTCCGGGTGCTGGTCAACGGCTTGAGAAGATGCGCGGCATTTCCGACACAATTCGGCAAGCGACTGCGGGAGCAGTATTCGCGAAGCCATACGGAGCATCCCATCCAAATCGAGAGATTCGCTTGATTGGATCGATCGTTTAAATTCTGCACTCTCTCCTACAGCGGGAAAAGTCAGGCCTTCAAGTTTTTACAGGTTAATTAACTATTTAGATCTGATTTTCAATGAGTTAGTTGAATGCAGATCCAAAATACCTCTGATGTTTCCAACGTATGTTTCAAGCATTTGCATTGATGTTGTCCGATTTCCTCGACGTGGGAAGTCATTGCCCAACCTAGCTTCAGGGTCTTGAGGGATGGCTGCGATATCGACCAAGATTCCCCCTTGTCGAAAGCCTCCCATCTTTCTAGCTTCCCCGCCCCATGGCTCGGAAACTCAGTGACTTGACCAAACGCAGTGCCCTTCTGGCTGCGGCGACCCTCAGCGCTCTTTCCGTGTCGCCGCTTCTGAGCCAGACGCCGATCCCCGCTCAGCGCCCCGCGCCTGCCGCTTTCGATCCTTCGGACGTCTATTTCCAAGCTTGGTTGCTTTCCAAGGACGCCGAGAAACTCGAAGAGGAAGGCAAGCACCTTGAGGCGCTCAACAAACTGCGCCGAGCGCGCCAGATGTTCGGCGAGATTTCGAAGAACTTCCCGACTTGGAAGCCGGAAATGGTCCAGGGGCGGGTTGAGAAGACCATCGAGTCGATTGCCAAAGTCACCCCCGAAGCGCTCAAGACGCAGCAAGGCAATGACTTGGCCACAGCCGAGCTCGAGGGCGGTGTCCGGCGAAACGGCGTCATCCAAGGAGACTCGCCACGGGCTCTCGAAATGGAGATCCCCGCCGCTCCCATGCAGCCGACGCAGCGTGTTGAGACACTCGACACGCGACGCATTGCGGATTTGGAAAACGAGGTCAATCGACTGAAACAACAGATCGATGCCAATGCGCAGAGCCCCTCAGTCGGCTCGACTGAAGTCGGACGTCAGCGTGACATGGCCTTCGCGCAGCTACGGAAGACGCAGGCGGAACTCGATGAACTGCGCCGCCGCACCGGCTCACAACCGATGCAGGAAGAGGTGCAGGCTTTGAGCAAACGGATTCAGTCGCTCGAACAGGAAAAGAGAGTGATGGGCGAGGCTCTGGGTTCAAGCCAATCAGAAACCAAGCAAGCCAAAGCGCAGATCAATGCGCTGCAGAACGAACGGGTTCGACTGATGCAGGAAATGGCCGATCTGACCAAGAACCTCGAAATCGAGCGCAAGACCGCAAACGAAGTGGTCGCCGGTCAACGCAAGCAGCTGAAGCACTTTCAGGAACTGCTCGAAAAGAAGGATCAGGAACTTTCCCAGGCGAGTCGTCGGATCGAATCGCTCGAGAGTGAACTCGCCGAGGTTCGGGATTCCTTCAATGAACTCCGTCAGGAACGCGACGACCTGCTGCGCGAGCGGGATCAGATGGCCGCGCTGCTCAAGCTCAATGAAGCAGGACAGCTCCAGCAGGTCATTGATCAGAACATGGCGCTCGACCGCGAGCTTCGCGAAACCAAGCAGCGTTACGAAGCTCTGAAGGAGGACAGCGATGCCTCCAAGGACGACCTGTTGGAAGCCCTGCGTGATCTCGCCATCAGCAAGATTCGGATTCAGGAGTTCCGACGTGAGAAGGCTGCTCAGGAGGAGCGTATCGTGGAGCTTCAGGAACGCTTGCTCCGCGAAGACCGGAAGCTCGCCACCGGCGAAGCCAATCCGGTCGAGACCCAAGTGCTGCGAGGAATCATCAAGAAACAGATCGACATTCAGGAGAAGCGACAGGAAGCCCGTGAAATCCTGATGGCGACGCTTGATGACAAGGCCAAGGCGGATGAGAGCATTCGTCGCGCGATGAACATCTTCCAGGGTGCCGAACTGAATCTCTCGCCCGAGGAGCTTCGCATGGTCGAGGACAAACAGGTCGATGGCGTGATGATCTCCCCCTACGCCAAACCTCGCGCCGAAGTGGATCGCAACATCGCCGGCCTTGAGCGCGAGCTCGAACCTTATTCCAAAGCAGGAACCCGCGCTTATCAGAAAGGCCGCCTGTATGCTGCGCGCGAGGCCTTCGAGATGATCATCGAACGGAATCCCGCCGACACAGCCTCGATGTGCAAGCTGGGACTCGTCGAGTACAAGCTGGGTGAGCCATTCGCCGCGGCCGACATGTTCCGGCGCGCCACCGGGATTTCTCCGGACAATCCCTATGCATGGCGCATGCTTGGCCACACCCTGACGATGATCGGCGAGAACAACGAAGCACTCGCGGCATTGAGGAAGGCCGTGGAACTCGCTCCGACCAACAGCGAGGGCTTGATCTTGTTGGGCAACCTCCAGTTCCGGATCGGAAACGTTCAGGCGGCGGAGGAATCCTTCAAGACGGCCATTGCCTGCGACGAAACTCTGGTGGAACCGCGCTACAACCTCGCGGTCCTCTACGCCAACTCCGGAGAGAAAGAAAAGGGTCTCGAGCACTACTCGAAAGCGCTGGAACTCGGGGCCATTCCCAATCTCGACCTCGAAAAACGGCTCCAAAGGTAGGTCGACTCTTCCATTCTTCACGGAAAATTCGCATCGCAAACCAGCGTTCAGGGGTTAGGATGCGAAGCAAGGTCATGGAAACACCCAAGCAGAAACTGGAGGAAGCCTGGACGCGCGAGGCGGGGCGTGTGTCGCGTCGAGTGAACCTCGGGTGGTGGATCGAGGCCTTGACCGCTCCGCTGGTGGTCGTCGGTCTCTCAGGTGCCTGTGCCCTGCTATTCGTTCGACGCGAGTCCCCGGACACGCCGGCTTGGCAACTGAGCCTTGGCATTGCCATCGCATTATTCGCCCTCTCGGGGATCGCCTGGATGATTGCCCGCCGCCGTTTCGAAAAACCCGATTCGTCGATGGTGCGCATTGAAGCGGCGATGCATCTTCGCAACGCGCTTTCCGCCGCCCGTGCCGGCGTTTCGCCTTGGCCGAACATGCCGGCAAAGGTCGACGCCGGGCTCACCTGGAATTGGCAACGGGTCGTGATTCCTCCAGCAGTCGCCGTCCTGTTTCTCCTCGCCGGACTCTTCATCCCGGTCTCAGCACTGCCGGGAGATGATTCCAGCGGCACGCAGGAGCCGGATGCATGGAAGCAGGTCGAAGCCGACCTCGAGCGTCTGGGTGAGGACGAGATGATCGATGAGACCTATCTTGAGGAAATGAAGAAGAAGCTCGAAGAGCTTCGATCCAAGGAAGAGGAAGAGTGGTTCAGCCATTCGTCACTCGAAGCCACCGACTCCCTCAAGAAGCAGCACCAGTCCGAGCTGCAACGATTTGAACGTGACCTCAATCAGGCCGACAAAGCACTGGGCAATCTTCAGAAAAATGCCGGAGGGATGCCTCAGGAGCGGAAAGACCAGTTGATGAATCAATTCGACCAGGCCTTGCAGGGTCTTCAGAATGGCGGGCTAAAGCCGAACCCCGGCCTGCTCAACCAACTCAAGGAGCTCGACCCCAACAATCTCGGTCAGCTCAATCCGGAACAGATGCAGCAACTCCGCGAAAACCTGCAGAAAGCCGGACAGGCATGCAAGGATTGCCAAGGGGGTGGTCAGGGCAATGACTGGATGGACGAGCTTCTCGATGGTCAGGGAAATGGACAAGGTGAAGGCGAGGGAGAAAGTGAGGGTGAAGGCGATGGACCGGGCGGCAAAGGTGGCGTCAACCGCGGACCCGGTCACGCACCCGGCGTCCTGGGCAAGCAAGGAGATCTCTTGAATGGTGGAGATCTTGAGGCTCTCGAGGCCAAAGATCTTTCCAAGTCACTTCCCGGAGACTTGCTGCAACTGCAAGACGGGGAACACGACGTCGACAAGGCCGCCACAGGAGTTCAATCAGGAGGTCGCGTTGAAACGACGGGTGCCGGCGGTGATCGAGTCTGGAAGGAATCCCTCGATCCCGAAGAACAGAAAGCGCTGAAGAAATTCTTCGAATAGCGAGTGCAGACCCCATGGTCCCCATGAAATTCGCAGCGATCACTCCATTCATCACCTGGATCCTGCTCGGAGCTGCCAGCGTCGTGAACGGCGAGGAAATTCTGATTCATCAGGGCCCGGAGTTTACCACTCCAGCTCTGGGCGTGTTGCATCCTGAAGGTTCGACACCCGGAGAAACCATCACTTACACCAAGGAGTTCTTCGTGGATTCCAAAGTCGTCCCGACCCTTGGCAGACTTGATCCTGAAAATCCCGCAGCCCGGGTTTCCGCAGTGCGGGCGATCGAACTCGCCACCAGGCTCCGAGACTTACCGAATGAAACAAGCGTGACCCGACTGGAATTGCTCTCCTTCAGAGATGAACAGGGCGCTGACTTCGACTACTACCTCATCGAATTTCGAGTCGATGGATCCACTGAGCATCGGGTGGTGCTGATGAACGAACTCGTTATTTCGCCTCAGTTCCGAAAGCTTCATAAGGAAGCGAAGTAGATCACGATCACGCGCCGCTCACCTTCTTCACCTTCCGATCATCTTGGGAGGAATGGCGAAGCGCAGCACGGCATGCCTTGCCGGCGGATGTACTTCGATGCCGATCAGCGATCCCTTCTTCACCTCGACGAAGCTCCCGGAGCAACCTAACAGCCATTCCGCCAAGCTCGAAAAATCAGGCTCGTGCCCAACGATCATGACCCTTTCAAAGTCGGAGAAGGCAGCCAGTTCGCTCATGGCCGTTTCCGGATCCATGCCGCAATCGAGCCATGACTGCATCACCGGACCCGGCATCTCCGCCGCTGTGCAGAAGGTATCCGCTGTTTCACGAGCACGGACCCGGGGACTTGTCAGCACCACATGTGGGCGACAATCGAGGGCATGCAGCAAACGCGCTGCCCGCCGAGCCTGCTCGTGACCCTTCTCCACCAAGACGCGTTCGGCATCCCCTCCCGCGTTGGAGTCCTCGGCTTTCCCGTGCCGGAGTAAAATCAGTTCCATGGCTGAAATCGAATTACATTGTCATGCCACCATCCACGGCGACGACCTGACCGGTGATATAGCGTGCGTCATTGCTGGCGAGGAAAAGGGTCACCTTGGCGATGTCATCAACCACGCCGAACTCACCGAGCGGAATCGATCCCAGGACTTCCTCGCGCAGTTTCTCGGGGAGCTCATTCGTCATGTCGGTCGTGATGAAACCCGGAGCAACCGCGTTGCAGGTGACCTTGCGTCCGGCCAATTCGCGGGCGACGGACTTGGTGAAACCGATCAAGCCTGCCTTGCTAGCCGCGTAGTTCGCCTGCCCGGCATTGCCGATCAAGCCGATGACCGAAGCAATATTCACGATCCGCGGATCCTCGGCCTTCATCATCACCCGCATGAATGCCTTCACGGTATTGAATGCCCCTTTGAGATTCGTATCCAGCACGGTCGCCCAGTCCTCCTCCTTCATGCGCATCAGAAGCCCGTCACGGGTGACCCCGGCATTGTTGACCAGGATATTGACGGTCCCGAAATCGGCGACGATCTGCTTGCCAAGCGCCTGGACCGCCTCGTGATCGGCGACATCGACGGCATAGGCTTTCGCCGCACCCAGGTGTTCGGCATTGATCTCCTCGGCCGTTTTCCCGCAGCTCGCCTCGCTACGGCTCACCACCGCCACCTTCGCGCCCTCGGCAGCGAATGCCTTGGCAATGGCACCTCCGATCCCTCGGCCACCTCCGGTGACCACTGCGACTTTCCCTTCAAAGCGTTGCATCTGCCGGAAGCCTGCGTCCACCCGCCGGTCCTGCCAATCCAAAACCGGAGCGGTGCTCTGCGCAGAAGCAGGGATCGGGCGCTCCCGGAGCCCCATTCACCTCCCCCACTTCCCACAAAATCCAACTGCAATCAGAAAAGCTAGGATCACCGACCCTAGGCCAGGGACCCCATCCACTGTCTACTGCTTGCACGGCGTCCTATATGCGAGCCAACTCGGCCCGACCGCTCACACGCTCGCCCGATGCGCCTTCCTTGCAAGCCCGATGCAAAGGGCCCGGGCCACAGATGCCCGATCACCTCGACGCCAAACGCCACCGCGTCCGCACCAAACCCATCTCCGTCATCCATAGTAATTACGAAACCACCATCGAGGACCACCCAAAAACTCAACCTCAAGAAACTTTGCGTCCTTCGCGTCTTGGCGTTT
>NZ_JBATWY010000098.1:0-61489 GCF_049672945.1 Haloferula sp.
AGTGTGTGGCGAACCGGACTGAGGAGTGTGTCGAGCGCCTGATCGTTGCAGAAAAGCGTCTGCATTCAACTTGGGGACCAAAGAAGATCCACGACGTCCTTTGGGTGAAGCACGGCTTGAAGAGTCGACCAGCGATCAGCCCGCTCGAAGCACCGAGCTGAAAAGCCCTACTTTGGCAGCAAATTGATGTCCAACTTGCCGACATGGCCATCCCAGTAGAGGCCCAAACGGTAGCTGCCATGTGCCATTCCCTCAGGAAGCTTATCGTACCAGCCCGGTTTGGCTCTCGCGTAGTTCGGTTGGGCCTGATCATTTTCAGTGATCAGCAAACGCATCGCCGGATTACCCATTTTGGACACGGCTGCTGACAATCTCATGGGTGCCCGATACGGGTTCGGATAGCCAAATGGTTGGAACATTGGACTTGGTCGTCCTGGATTTTTGACCCTCCCTTTTCCAGAATACACATCATGCATGACAAGCATTGAGGGGCCGTGGTTATCATTCGCTTCCTTTTGGAAGTTCTCGGAGGCCATTTCCTTGAAGAAGTGTCCGCTCTTCGGATTATTCGCTCCGAGGTAAGGCGCCAGAGCGGTCGTCAAGTCCTTGGCGTTCGGTCTATAGACCGGGGAGACCCCGGCCCAAGTCACCGGAAGAAAACCATTATTGTCTTCGGCATACATGTGAATTGCAGTGTGAATGGTTCTCATGTCGTTCGCATCCACCATCGCCGAAGCGTTGCTCTTCAGTCTTCTGTAGCCTGCAAATGAAAGCGACACGAGCACGACAATAATCGTGATCACCACCATCAATTCTACGAGGGTAAAACCATTCCTTCGAAGAACTTGATTATTTCCAGGAAATCGCTTTATCAAGGGTCGGCTGATGGAGCCCCACCGGCCGGGGTTGGAGGGGAGTGATTGCTTCCTCATTTTACAATATTTAGGTTTATTTTCTTTTGGGATTATTACTCCTGATCGTAAGGGCTAATCTTCATTAGACTCCAAGCCCCTGCTTTTTCAGGTTCCGCGATGGAGATACGGATATGAATCTCTTGCATGACGGAGGAATTGTCATGTCACTAAAATGGATGACAGATCTCGGAAAGCGGGGTTTGCTGATCCCTAGGGCCGTAAAGAGATCGGTCCATGAAATGAGGGGTCGCGATCGGCTTAATCCAATCGCAGAAAGGACCGACTAATCCTCCCTCCGTGCTTTGACCGACCGGCCCAAGCTAAGGTCACTTCCGACCTGATCCGCGGGCAGGGGTTCCTCCTCGGCCTTTCCCCAACGCCTCAGCTTACCGTCTTTCATCCGCGCCATCGAAGAAAACTCGCCAGCACCGATGGCTTCCACATCGCTTAGATTCGCCGGCACCTGCGACTGACCAAAACTATCGTCTCCCCAGGCAACAACTCTGCCGTCTTTTGTGAGAGCAAGCCCGTGCGCGGCGCGCTCACCGCGTCCGACAGCAATCATGACAAAATCGTTTCCACCGGGAGGACTCGCCTGACCATACGAGTCATCACCAAATCCACACAACGAGCCATCCTCCATCAGCGCGACACCGAATTCGCGCTGCGCATCACTCAAGCGCAAATCAAGCACGCCTTCCAAACGCTTTGGAAAACCCTGGGGTAGTTCACCACCGTCCCGGGCCTCAAAGATCCAAGCCTCGCCTTGCAAAATCGCTCGACTCGTCATCAGTGGAATCGCCATCGCTGCGGCAAGCAGCAATCCAAGCCCAACGAGCAGTTGCCGGCGACCGTTCTTCTTCACCAATCCCTGCAGCGCCTTGTGGAACTGCGCCACGCTTGAATAGCGATCCTCTGCCGCTTCGCTCAGCGCCTTCAGCACCACCTCATCCACCCGTCCGCCGACTTTCACGAGTTCAGACGGCAGCGCAAAATTCCCTCCCGGAAGCCTGCCCGTGAGTATTTCGTAAAACACCACCCCCAAGGCATAGACGTCCGTCCGCTCGTCGACTGTCTCGGCACCCGACATTTGTTCCGGAGCCATGTAGCGCGGGGTACCCATCGCCGCGTTGGTCATCGTCAGACCCATCGTGCTGGCTTGGTCCATTACTTTGGCTAATCCAAAGTCTCCCAATTTCAATCGGCCCTCTTTATCTAACAGAAGATTCCCCGGTTTGATATCACGATGCAAAATCCCTTGGGAGTGGGAAAACTCCAAGCCTTCGCAGGCTTGGCCGATCAGCTCGACCGCCGCTTCGAGTTCAAGTTTTCCCTTCTTTCGCAGCAGGCTCGCCACGTCCCCGCCCGGCACGAACTCCATGACCAGATGCAGCAAGCCACCACGCTCGCCCCAATGCTTCACGCTCACGATCCGATCATGGCGCAGCGTTTCCATGACTTCCGCTTCCCTTCGGAAACGTTCCACCAGCTCAGGGTTCATCGCGCACGAAGGAGCGAGAACCTTCACCGCCAATCGGCCGCCATCCTCCGGGTCACGCGCTTCGTAAACGGTGCCCATTCCCCCACGCCCGATCTCTCCCACAAAATCATACTGCGGCAGGAATCCCGCCATCTCCCGCCAGTCTGGTGTCGCCGCTTCGGGCTTTCCCGCCAGCTCCTCCATCGCCGTGCCATAGAGACACCGCGCGCAGAAAAGGCCTGCCGCGCTCTTCTTCAAATCCCCCCCGCAAGTCCGGCACTGCTCTTCCATCATCGTCAGAGCTCGGTGACCACCAGTCGATAGAATCCCTTTCCATCAGGAGCAATCGTCAGTCCAATACCGTCGGCGGTTTCAACCACTCCTTCGGGCTCCTCCCAATTCTCAAGATCATCACTGTACTCAATCTCAAACGAGAGTCCGCCATCTGCCCTGGCCTCTGTCCCTTTGATGAAATCGAGACGAAGCCCTCCCCCGTTGCGAACCAGCCCGGGGGTACGATCAAATTCTCCCGGACTCAGACCCAGACCATACTCGACCAGGGCAGGCAGGCCGTCCTCATCATCGTCGTTAGATTGATCAAGTCCCGGAAAGCCCAAGCCCGCGACGTAGTCGGCAAATCCGCTCCCGATAGCTTCTTCAGTGATGATCACCAAGCTCGGTGCCCGATCCAGGCCACCGCCGGGCATGCGCATCCACCAGCTGTCATCCGTCAGCGCCCTCAACATCAAACCTTCGTTCGCCGTCCCACTTTGCCACCCCGCAACCACATCGGTCACATCCACACGGCACTCCGTATCAAGCCCCATGCCATAGAACCCGGCAACGATCCCCCCGGTCTCGCTTTCCCCTTCATCCGGACCATTCACTCCGAAATCCGAGAAGGATGAAGAGACACTCCAATCAACGAGCATCGGCTCCACCACAACCGGTCCGACACAGGAGTCCCCACTCTGCGGTCCGGTATCGATCACCAACCATGCCTTGAGGACCGTGGCAGCGGGATCGAGTTGGCCATCGCCGGTGCCGATCAGGCTATCAAAGCCAAGCATGACTCGTGTATCCGGATCACCATCGGCTTTGCCGAAACCAACAGTCGTGCCATCCACCGTCACATCGTTGCTTTCCAGGATCGCGACTTCCTCAGCTGGCAGAGTCAACACAGTGGTCGGGGCGGTGGTAAACTCGACCCTCAGGCTCGGCCTTCTTGCCACGACATCGCCAATCGTCGCCACTTCCCAGCCGTCACTGGTTTGCGAAGCAAAAACGCCAAACCCGTGATTCGTCCCGCCATCCGCCCAGGCCTGCACGATGGCCGACACATCAGCGACCTCACGACGGCCTGTCACCGTCCGGGAAAACCCGCCAACCCTGAGACCGCTGATGCCACGCACCCCCGCACCGCCATCGATCGCGGAGTAAAGCGTCGACCCATCGACCGCTGAATTCAGCGCCGCCACCGTGAATGGCCCCTCTGAAGACGAGCTCACGCTTGCCCCGGCCGTCGAGTACTCGAGCCATGCCGAAAGCACCCTTGCTCCGGGCGGCAATTGCCCCTGATCAGTCCCAATCACACCATCAAAGCGAAGCAGATCACTCGCGTCCTCTTCAGGCGGATCACCCTCAAGCACGTAATTCGGAAAGTCTTCCGGCAGACGGCGACCATCACCCAGATCGATTCTCATTTGAAAGGTGCCCGCATAGCCATCAACACCATTTCTGAACTCGACCGTTCCCTCCTGGACCGGTGCCGGAACCGATGTCGTCGTGATTTCAAGAAACGGCGCATGGGCACCCGAAGTTCCCGGCATCGTCACCCGCCACCCATCGCCAGGCAGCGAATTCGTCTTGAGGTTCACGCCGTGGTTGGGCTTCCCCGCACGCCAGGATTTCACCAGTTCGGTAATGTCCGCGCGTGCCTGCGAATCTTCTCCAACCCCGGCAAACTCACTCTCCACCGTGCCGATCTGCCCGGCTGCCTTCGTCGGTCCGAATGCCCCGAAATCCAGATCGGGAAAGTTGTCCATGTTCGCGTCTGTTAGATCCCAGCCGGTCTGCATCGGATGGATACTGAAAAAGTCCCGCGAGTCGGAAAAATCATCGAACAACTCGGCCTGCTGCGAGGTGGTCAGCACGAGATCCGCCTTCAAGATCCTCTGATCGGAAGCAATCTGGCCTTCTCCCTCACCAAAAAGATCATCAAACGCCAACAGGATCTCTTGATCCCCGTCCGGACCCGCATCGATGACCGCCGTTGCCTGCAAGGAACCGTCGAAGGTCGGGACTCCCTCCCTGCCATCCAAAACCGCGCTGCGGCTGGCCCCGAAAACCAGGGACTCCGTCGCGTCCGTTGTAAACTCAATCTCAAGCTTCGGCCGACGCCCGACTTCAGCATTCCCGCTCGCGGCGACCAACCAGCTATCGGTCGTGTATGACGAATAGATCGCCAAGCCATGATTCGGTGATCCGCCCTGCCAATTGCGTACGATCCGGGACACATCCGCCTGCACGATTTCGCCCTCCTTCATGTCGATGAACCCGGCTGTCACCGGCCGCAGCACCGAACCACGTGCTCCCGGAAACCCCGGAGTCCCGAGGCCGGCATAAGTTGTCGTCGAACTCACCGCCTGATCAAGCTGACCGATCACATACGGACCGACAGACGGGTTTTCCTCCGTCTTCAGAATCAGGCGTGCTGAAAGAATCGTCGCATCCAAAGGCACCTGCCCCGCTGCTTCGCCGAAGATCCCGTCAAAGCGAAGCAACAGGCTCTTGTCCTCCGCTTCCGATGTTACAAATGGATCACCGTCGAGAAAATAGCTTTCAACCGACGCCCCATCGATCGCCGTTCCGTCCCCAATCACGATCCGGTCAAAGGTGCCGCTCCAGCCACTCAGGCCTTCTTGAAAAACCCGAACCTCACCAGTTGCTGAGGTAGCCAGTCCGAGCAGACAGCCTATCACCAAAAATCGCATGGGCGCCGCATAACAGATCGCGGCCACTCTCTCGACCTTTTTTGCCTCAACCGCAAAATACGAGGAACGAATTTCCCCACCTGCTATGCGCTCAAATAGTGCTCCAGTGCCTCGACACAGGCCTCGCTGTGCGACGCCTTGCAAATATAGCCATCCAGCGCCTTCACATGGGCGCGGATCTCCGGAACCGCATTGCCCGGACAGGCGAACATCGCCGCAGAATCCGGATTGAGCATTTCAAGATCGTTGTGACTGTCCCCGATCGCGAAACTCCGCGAGACATCAAGCCCGAATCCCGAAGCCACCTGCCGCAAACTACTACCTTTCTGGTATTTCCGGTGGCCGAACCTCAGATAGATCGAGTTCCGCATCCAGCCAAGCAAGGGTTCGCTCACGGTCAGCTCCCGCACCCGTCCGACAATCCACACCATTTCCTCCTCGGTCTTGGCGATAATCCCGGCGGGATCCCCCTCCTGCTCGATCCAGGTCGCACCGGTGTGCTCCTCGACTTCAGCACGGATTGCCTTGAGCACCTTGCGGACCTTCTTGAAGAACTTCCTGTGCTCCTTTTCGCAGGTCTTGTTCCACTTTTCATCACCGATCCAACGACCGAAGTTGTTGGGAAACCAAATCTCGCGTTCGCGCGCCACCACCCAGTCCGGCGAAAACGGAAAGCGGCTTTCGACCAAACCCTCGATCACATGGTTCATCGAACGCCCGGTATTGATACCCCAGATCGCCCCGCGATCTTCGCGCAGTTTGCGGATCGTCTCAAAAAAACGATCGCAAACCGGTGGATTCACGGCGGGATCGTGCAAGGTGCCATCGAAATCAAACGATAGGACGAGTTGCGCTTGTTCGGGCAATTCGAGGGGTCTCACATCGCTCTGTTAGCACGGCTTTCCGAACCTGGCGACTGGTATCAGCGCAAGACCGGGTCGTCAGCTTCTGTCGGCCATTCAAGCTCAGGGTTCCTCCACCGCCCTTGCCCGAGGCGGCTCCTCCTCCACCGGAATCGCACGTGGAACCTCCTCTTCCACCGGTATCGCACGCGGCACCTCTTCCTCCACGGGAACCGCTTTCGGGACCAGCTCTTCCTCCACCATCTGCTCCGGCGGAAACTCCCGCAGCGGCTTCACCAGGATCGCTTTCGGCGGCTCAGGCTCAGGTTTGGGAGGAGCCACCGGCTGCGGGGCTTCTTCCATCACCACGGGCTCATCATCCGGCGGCAAGGTGCGGCGCATCTTGATCTCAACCCGGCGATTCGATGACTGCTCGTCGACACTTCCCCCCGCGACAATCGGCCTTGTCTTGCCGTATCCACGCGTGTGAATGCGCTCGCTGTCGAGCCGCAGTGATGAGCTCAGGTAGTCCTTCACCGATGCCGCCCGCTTCCGCGAAAGATCGAGATTGTAGGCATCGCCTCCAAACAGATCGCTATGCCCTTCGATCCAGCAGTAGAGCCCGGGATTCCGTTCAATCAGCAAAGCCAGCTTCATCAGTCCGACCCGTGCGCTCTCCCGCAAATCCGCGCTGTCATACTCAAACAGCAAGTCGCTCGGCAGCATCGTCTTCTTTCCGACCAAGACGTTCTCCGGCAGCCCGACCAAATCATCCAGCGTCACCACACCATCCAGAGTGCCCTCCTTTGCCGTTCCACCTGCACCTTTCTTCAGAATCTCTTCGGTAAAGGCATCGAGGCTCGGATCATTGATTTCCACTTCGCCGGGATCAACGATCACCTGACCTTCCGCCGCGAGCGGCAGCGGGTCCGCCGTCTTTCCCATTTCAGGAAGCTCGGTATCGAGATCGAAATTGTCCGCCGGATCGAACTCGATCGCGTCAATCGATCCTTCGGCCATCGGCTGCTGGGGCTTGATCGCGAACTCGGGATCAATCGTATCCGGCGTGATGTCCAACTCCGTGTCCTCAGGCAGGCTCGCAAGCACATCAATTTCCTCCAGCAAACTGGCCGCATCGACCGTCTGCTCATCAACCGGATCCGGGGCGATCTCATCCATCGCCGGAGGCAGGATCGCCACCGGCTCGAGATTGATGGCGGCCGTCCGAATCTCCGCCGCCTCTTCAAAACCGAGCGCAATCTTGATATGGCCCAGCGCAAAAAAGGCAGCCACGTGAAGAATGATCGCAAGCATCAAGGCCACACCGACCCACCAGCCGATATGATCCGGCCCGGGAAGCCGGGACGGACCGTCGCTGCGCATGTCGCGCCATGTGTATCCGTCAGCCACAACCGCATTATACGCCCGCTTTCATCCATGACAATCACCCGCACCGCAATTCGCGCTTGTATTGGCATCTCGGGTGCTCCATTGGCCGCCACCATGCCTGCGAAGAAAGCCGCCAAAAAAGTCTCAAAGAAGGTCGCCGCCAAGAAAGCTCCTGCCAAAAAGAAGACCGCCGCAAAAAAGGTGGCCAAAGCCACGGTGAAGAAAAAGACGGCGAAAAAGTCCGTCAAGAAGAAGACCGCAGCTACAGCACCCATCAAGCCATCGAGTCTCAAGCTCACCAGCGAAGAGGAAATCCGCTACGCCGCCTACCTGAATTCCTGCGCCCGAATCGCCGCCGGATACGGTCCAGACGCCATCGGTGACTGGTTGGCTGCCGAGCGCGCGCTGAAAGGCTGATCTCCCGATTCGTTCTTTCCCCGCCAGTTCGACTCTTTGCACTTTAAGCATGCGGGCGGGCGGGGAACACTCCGCGCCGTGAACTGCTCCACTCTCGGCATCGGCCTCGCTGGCCTTGGCACCGTCGGCTCCGGCGTTGTCCTCGCTCTGCAACGCAACGCCTCGCTCATCGCCGACCGCACCGGCGGCACCGTCAATCTGGATATCGTCAAGGTCCTCGTCCGCGATCTCACGAAAGAACGCCCGGTCGACCTCCCGGCCGACAAACTCACGACCAACTGGCAGGAAGTCATCAACGACCCCGCAGTCGACATCGTCGTCGAACTGATTGGTGGCACCGACACGGCCTTCGACATCGTGGCCGCCGCCCTCCGTGCCGGAAAACCCGTCGTCACCGGCAACAAGGCCCTGCTCGCCGAACGCGGCCCCGAGCTTTTCTCGCTTTCAAAGGAACACGACACCCCGATCCACTTCGAGGCCGCCGTCGCCGGAGGCATTCCGATCATCAAGACGGTTCAGGAGTCCTTCGTCGGAAACCGCATCCACTCGATGGTCGGGATCATCAACGGGACTTCGAACTACATCCTCGAGCGCATGACCACCGGCGGGCTCGACTTCGAAACCGCCCTCGCCGAGGCCCAGCAACTCGGCTACGCCGAAGCCGACCCCGCACTCGACGTCAACGGCTGGGATGCCGCCCACAAGGCGATCCTGCTGGCCACCCTTGCCTACGGCTTCGCCATCGATCCGGAAAAGGTCTACGTCGCCGGCATCGAGCAGGTCCGGCCGACCGACATCGAGTTCGCCACCCGCCTGGGCTACGTCGTCAAGCTGCTCGCCGTCGTCCGCGAACACGAAAACGGCATCGAACTCCGCCTGCAACCGTCCTTCATCGCCAAGAGCCACATCCTTGCCAGCGTCAACGGAGTCTTCAACGCCGTCGCCGTCCACGGTGACGCCGCGGGTGAGTCCCTCTTCTACGGACGTGGTGCCGGTCAGGGTCCTACGGCATCCTCCGTAGTTGGCGACCTCGTCGAGGCTGCCCGCTCGCTGCGCCAGCCCACCGGCCACCGCGGCTTCCTGCCCTACACCGAAAAAGGCAGGCTGATGCCGGTCGAGGAAACCGAAACCGCCTACTACGTCCGCTTCGACGTCACCGACCGCCCCGGCGTGATTGCTGAAATCGCGCAGGCACTGGCGGACGCCGGCATCGGGATTTCCGGCACCCACTCTCCGGTCGACCCTGAAACTCCCGACGCTGACTTCGTCGACATGGTCTTCCTCCTCCACACCTGCCCCTTCGGACTTCTTCAGGAGACCCTTCAGAAGATCCGGAAACTCGACTGCGTCAACAGCGAGCCGGTGGTGTTCCGGATTGAGAAACTGTAATCATGGGGTGACGACCTCCAGGCCGGGGAGACCACTCATGGCTCGTCTCCGAGCTTCATCAAGGCCGCGTGACGCTCGGCGATCGCCTCCTCGTCCGCCTTCGTGGTGGCGTTTGCACGCGCAACGGTGCCGACGAGATCGCCCTGATGAAGCACCGCTTCGAGCTGAGTCTTCAAACGACATTGCCGTCCAACTTCCGTGAGCATCTCCAGCATGCGGATCGAAACCTCGGGCTTGTCCGGCGATCCTTGACGGATCTGATTGCAGGCGGCTTCAAGGAATGAACTGAACGTATCCGGCCGGATCCTCACGCGAGCCACTCCTTCGTCATCACTGAATTCATCTTTGGGAAGCTTCTTGCCCGCCACCTTCACCAAGGCGCCTCCGAGGTAGTCGATGCAGTTGATGGCCGTAAATGGATCATTGATCCCGGGTGAGAGCGCCCTGAGGGCGATCTCCACCAACTGCCGGACGCTGTATTCGAAATCCTGCTCCGCCGTGCGACAACTCCCGATGAGGAAGCAATTCTGAAAGCTCGCTCGATCCTCATCCTCCAGAGGACTCGATACATTCCAGGCGAGCAGCGAGCCGCCTGGGACAATGAACATGCCGGGCTTGGCCAGTATCCGGCAATGGATGTCCCTTTCGGAAGCCAAGGTCACGATACCTTCAATATCGATCGCCTGAAGATAGCCCGATCTCACTGAGTCCAGCGTCTCTTCGTGGTTGAGATCCTCCCATTCCTGCTTTTCATCCCGACGCTCTTCCTCTTCACGCTCGTCGGCTCCCCCTTCGCGACCAAAGAACCGGTCAATACTCTGACACAACTCCCGATAGACATCCGCGACGACTCGTTCCGCCTGGATCGACCCCACCACATGCTGGATGAAGGCAATGAAGAACCCAAGGCTCAGCAGACTCAAAAGAAACCCAAAGAGCGTGGCGAGATGGGGCACGAATTGGACCTCACTCCCGTGGACGTTGCGAATGACAATCAAGCAGTAAACGTAAGTCGCCAGAAGAATCCCGAGGGTGGTCTGCGTGATGTTGGCTTGAATGAAGTTCCGCAAAAGCCTTGGTCCGAACTGCGAGGATGCCAGCGTCAGCGCGACCAGCGTGCCGGAAAAGGTCACCCCGGCCAGTGCCAGCACCGAGCTGGCAATCGTGCCAAGAAAGGCAGTCGTTCCTTCCGGAGAAATTCCTGCAAACCATGGAAACCGCGAGGCAATCCCATCGGATGCACGATGATCCAGCCATACCAGCAGCGACCCTGTCAAAATGGCCAAAGCCACGGAAAACGAAGGAATTGCCCAGAAGCTCGCCCGGAGTTGATGCAGCAAATGTTGAATCTTCGTCTTCATGGGAATGGGCTGATCCTTCGACAGAACAGGCGGGAGTTCAATCACTCGCCCGTGATAAGGATCAAAACACTGGCACAATCCGCCCTTCGGACCCATTCGGCACCTTGACACGCCATCCTCATCGGCTTCCTTACGGCATGTTCCTTCGATCCGTCCTCCTCATGCTTCTTCCCGTCACTTCTTTCGCGACTCTCGTGGAAAAGGATGTCACCTATGAACAACAGGGAACCACGCTTGAAGGATTCCACGTCTACGATGATTCCATCTCCGCACCCCGTCCCGGTATCCTCATCGTCCACCAGTGGACCGGTCTCACTGACTACGAGAAGTCTCGTAGCAAGCAACTTGCTGAACTAGGATACAACGTCTTCGCCCTCGATATCTATGGCAAGGGAATCCGGCCCCAACCACCGGCGGCCGGAAAAGAGGCAGGAAAATACAAGGGCGACCGCGAGCTCTTCCGCGCCCGCCTTCTCGCCGGGCTTGAGGTGCTTCTCAATGATCCGCGCACCGACAAAACGAAGGTCGCCGCCATTGGCTACTGCTTCGGCTGCACCGGCGTGCTCGAATTGGCCCGCTCCGGTGCCGACGTCGCCGGTGTCGTTTCCTTTCACGGCGGCCTCGGTGCAGCGGAAGGCATGGCGGCGGAGAAAGAGACCCTGAAAGCACGCATCCTCGTTTGCCACGGAGCCGATGACCCCTACGTGCCGAGCGAGGAAGTGGCCGCCTTTGAACAGGAAATGCGCGATGCCGGGGCCGATTGGCAGCTCAACGCCTACGGCAACGCCGTCCATTCCTTCACTCAAAAGATGGCCGGAAACGATAACTCCAAGGGGGCTGCCTACAATGAAAAGGCCGATCAGCGCTCGTGGGATGCGATGCGCCTGTTCTTCGACGAGATCTTCAAGTGATCCTCGTCCCATTCGGCGAGCGGATCGCCACCTGCAGGTTTTCGAGGATCGACGACCGTCCGAAACCTGGCCCATCATAGAGCATGCGGCGTTTACCGCTCATCCTTCTGGGCATCTTCATTCCGGTTCTGATCGCATCGGGAATCCGTCCGATTCACCCCAGCGACTGGATTCTTGAGAATGTCCTCGTATTCATCGGCATTCCCCTCCTTGTCCTGACGGCCCGTCACTTCCCATTTTCGAACGCCTCCTACCTCTGCATCTTCATCTTCCTGTGTTTTCACGAACTCGGAGCTCACTACTCCTACAGCAACGTCCCCTACCACCACTGGCTTGGTCTCGAAGAAGACGGTCGCAATCACTATGATCGCCTGGTGCATTTTCTGTATGGGCTCCTGATGGTTTACCCGATGCGTGAGATCTTCCTCCGGATCGCGGACGTCAAAGGCTTCTGGGGATACTTCCTGCCGCTCGACCTGGTGATGTCGACATCGATGCTCTATGAGCTGATCGAATGGGCGGCCGCCGAAGTCTTCGGCGGCGATCTCGGCCAGGCATTCCTCGGGAGTCAGGGGGACCCGTGGGACGCCCACAAGGACATGGCACTGGCCAGCCTTGGTGCCCTGATCGCGATGACATCCATCTCGATCCTCCACGTCTGCAGACAGCGGGATTTCGCCCGGGAGTTCGTCAATAGCCTCAAGGTCAAACGTCGCTAGCAGGTTCGGAAACGACCCGAATTTTGGATGTCTACCTCCACGATCGCGTAATAGGCCATCGCGGTAGTTCTGGCATCCTTCGTTCGAGCTTCCCCGCCACTAAAATCACCGGAAAACGGTCATGAAACATCACCAAAGGAAGCTGCCGAAGGGCGTGACACTACTCGAGTTGACGGTTGTGATTCTCGTCCTTCTCTCTCTCATGGGCATCCTGTTCGTAGGTGCCAGAGCGTGGAAAAGCGGGTCGGACCGGAGCAACTGCATCATCAATATCCGCAATATCCAGCAGGCGGTCCGTTCCCACCAGAATCTCAACGGCTTGGCGGATGGCACCAGCCTTGACGTCGCTGCAGATCTCACTGGTCCGACGAATTACCTCGGGGCCACGGCCACTTGCCCCGCCGGAGGCACCTACACCTACGAATCGACTATTCCGACACCCGGCACCCTGATGACGACATGCTCTTTTGAGACGACGTTCAACCACGTGCCGGTCAACTATGCAGGTTGGTGATTGCACGAGGCCGAGCCTCGGCAAGGTTTGTTTCCAAGTCGTCGCGATGCCAAATCCCTTGCACTCGGCCGTTTCCTCGGTCCTTTTCCTGGGTGAAAAAGAAATTCTTCCCACTCTTTGCCTTGATCGCTGCCTGCAATCTCCACGCTGAGGAAAAGGCCATCGATGCCCCGAAGTATGTCAACGAGGCTCCCCTCCCTGAAAAATGGCCCGAGCCCGGACCATTCAACAAGGTCGAGAAAAAGTCCTATCCGGCCTACCGGGCTGCGTTCACCAACGGCAAGGGAGAAACCAGTTCCTTCTGGCGACTTTTTTCCCACATCAAAAAGAACGATATTCCCATGACAGCTCCCGTCGAAATGTCGATGAGCGAGCAGGATGGGAAGCTCAGTCAGGCGGGCATGGCCTTTCTCTATCAGAACGGCACCGTAGGCACCAAGGGACCCGACGGTGCCAAGGTTGAAGTGCGCGACATCAAGGCCGTCCAAGCCTACAGCTACGCTTGGCAAGGCAACGACTCGAAGGAAAACATCGCCAAGGCGCGGACCGCACTTGAAGAAACCATCGAGGCTGAAAAGGTCGAAACACTCGGCTTCCGTCTTCTCGGCTACAACGGCCCCGGGACTCCGCGCAACAAGCGGACCTGGGAGCTTCAGGCGGTCTTGAAATAACGATCCCCCGCAAGCGAGCCCATGACCTCCTAGCGTGGCTCCAATCCCTGCGGCAGCCAATCACTCTTCATCGGCTCGATCGCAGGCCCGCTGGCGGGAGCCGTCTCAGCACTCCCATCACTTTCAGCCACCTGCGCGACCTGAATGGCGAAGTGATTTCGGACCTGCTCCTTCGGAATCGCTCCCTTCATCGCGTCGACCATCACTCCATCCCGAAAAAGCCTGAGGTCAGGAATGCCTACCACTCCCAAGCTCTGAGCCAGCTTTGACTCCTCATCGACATCGATCTTCCCGAGGATGACCTTTCCCTCGAACTCGGCGACCACATCCTCAACAACGGGACCCAGCTTCTTGCACGGCGCGCACCACTCGGCGTGAAACATCACCGCGCTCAGCTTCCCAGGGGTCGCGATGAAGTCCTCGTATTCATCGGCACTCAGTTCCCTGATCGCGACCTGTGGGGTATCCGGCGTGTCCGACGCGTCGCTCAATCGGTCGCATCCGACCAATAGAACCAGCGCACTACAAAAGACTAGCGGTTTCATTTTTTGGGCGAATCCGCTGGTTCAACCTTGAGGTTCGTCTGTCCGGGCTGCGCCCGCGTCATGCCCGGAACACCACTTGGTGCGCGTTGCATCCCGGGCACTCCTGTTGGCTTGGCTTGCGGCTGGGCGACAGCGGGAACCGCCGAACCGGCCCGTGCCATCCCAGGCACCTTCGGAAGCCAATTCGGACCGTAGCGCTTTACCAAGCCCGCCAGATACCGATCGATGGTTTGCTCGACAACGAATGGATCCGTCTCGCCGATGAGGGATCCGAGTTTTTCTCCATCGGCATAGAAATCAAGCTGACCCGCGAATTCTTCAAGATCGACTCCATGTTCGTCAGCCAGAGCTTTCTGAGTCTCAACCTTGAGCTCCACCACCTCGATCTGCTCGCCATACTTGTCCTTCTTCAACTGCTCCAAGATTTCCTTCAACTTCTCGGAGTCGGGGTTCCCGTCAATCATTGAGTTGAGAATGCTCAGACGGTTCTCTGCCTTGAGCGCCTCCCGAACGGCTTCCTCCTCCGCCTTATTCTGGGCGGCTTCCTGCTTTTCCCTGCTGAAATCCCAAACCGGCAACTCGACAAAGAAGCCGAGAGTAATGGCGGTTCCGAAAACCGTCACCATCACCAATCTCCTAATCAGCGCCGCCTTCTTCTCATCCGTCACGGGAAGAGAGAATATCAAGCTTTCCTTGAGGTGAAAGCCTTCATTGCCCGGAATCAAAGCCGAGCGATCTGCGGCGACGACTTCATCGCCAGTCGCAGACCAGCCATGACCAAGCCGAGGCCCCCCGCCCTCAGCGCTCGTCGGCGGTCGCCTTGATATCGCTCAGAGCAGCAATGAAATCCCCAAGAATGTCTGCGGGGACCATGATCGTATCACGATTTCCCCCAACATCCTCAGTGATCTTCACCACCATCCCACGCGAGTTCTCCTTCAAATCGAGGAAGAACGTCTTCCGGTCCGCCAGAATTTTCTCCGTGTGCAATAGATCGCTATCCACAATGCCTCCTTTTCTTAAACAACTCGTGGGAGCATCTCGAAGGGATCTTGAATGTCAAGGTAAAGCCTCCGGCAGCCCATTGGCCAGGCTCTCCCGCACGCTTTTTCGCGACCCGGAAGGCCCCTTTCCAAGGAGACCCGGGCAGGCTATGAGTCTCCCGCTTGACCGACCTCTTCCCAGACGACCGCCCGGCGCTCTACCTCGCGCCGATGCAGGACGTAACGGATCTCACCTTCCTGCGGGTGCTGGCTCGCTACGGCGGGGCGGACGTCTATGTCACCGAGTATTTCCGCGTCCACCCCGATTCCCGGCTCAATCCCTGGATTCTTCGCTCGATCGACGAAAACCCAACCGGGCGACCAATCTTCGCCCAGATGATCGGTCAGGATGTCCCCCACCTCGTACGCAGTGCCAAAGAACTGCTCGAGCATCCCGTCGCCGGGATCGATCTCAACCTCGGCTGCCCGGCACCCGTCGTTTGTAAAAAGGAAGCCGGCGGCGGACTGCTGAGAAACCTCCCCAAAGTCGATCGCATCCTCGGTGACCTCCGCGAAGCCATCCCGACCCGGTTCACCGTCAAGACACGCATCGGCTACGACTTGCCCGACGAATTCGGCGCACTGTTAGAACTCTTCTCAAAACACGCGATCGACGCCCTCGCCATCCATGGACGCACCGTCGCCGAACGTTACAGCACGCCCGTGCATCCCGAGTGCATCCGTCGAGCCGTTGACACCATGCCCTGCCCGGTGATCGCCAACGGCAATGTGGTCGACGTGGCCACGGGCCTCTCACTCCACGATCAATCCCAAGCCGCAGGTCTGATGATCGGCCGGGGCGCGATTCGCAATCCATGGCTGTTCCCCCAACTCCGTGCGGCGTTTCTCGGAAAAGAAGCGAGCATCCCGAGTTGCCGCGACCTCCTTGGTTACGTGCTCACGCTCTATGAGGAAATCGCCAACGACTGCATGAACTACGACCCGCTGCTCCACGTCCAACGCATGAAGAAGACCATGCTCTTCGTTACCCAGGGCTTCGACCCGGAGTTCGAACAACAACTCCGTCGCACCAAAACGGCCGGAGACTTCTACGGCATCTGTCGTACTTTCCTTGATCACGACGCCCCCTTCCCCACCCGTCCCAACGAAAGCTCCCGGCTCTTCTGCGGCTTCTCAGAACTTGCGTAAGCAAGCGAAGTGGCGCTTGGAAAAGCGCCACTCCACGCTCACACTCTTCCCATGCCGGACGCTCCTTTCATCCAGGTCCGAAATCTGGAACACGCCTTCGGGTCGCATCAAGTGCTGCGCGGCATCGACCTCGACGTCCATCGCGGCGAAACCCTGGTGCTGCTCGGTGGCTCGGGCGCGGGGAAATCCGTGCTTCTGAAGTTGCTTCCCGGCCTCCTCACTCCGACTGGTGGCACCATCCATATTGACGACACCGAAATCGCCTGCCTCAGCGAACGTCAACTCGTACCCATCCGCCGCAAGGTTGGCATGATGTTTCAGGGCGGTGCCCTCTTTGACTCGATGACGGTCGCGGAGAATGTCGCTTTCCCACTGCGTGAAGCCGGAATCCGCGATGAGCAGGAAATCTCGAACCGGGTCGACAAAGCACTGAACATCGTTCGTCTCAGCGACCAACAGGACAAGATGCCCGCCGACCTCTCGGGTGGCATGCGCAAGCGCGTCGCCCTCGCCCGCGCCGTCGTCGATCGCCCCGACTGCGTCCTCTACGACGAACCTCATGCCGGACTCGATCCGATCACTGCGGACACCATTGACCACATGATCCGCACCCTTCAGTGGGAACACGGCATGACCAACATCGTCGTCACTCACGAGATGCGTTCCGTCTTTCATATCGCAGACCGCGTACTGTTCTTGAAAGATGGTCGTATTTCCTGGCAAGGCACCCCCGAAGAGCTCAAAGCGACGAACGATCCAGAGTTGCGTGCTTTCGTCGAAGGCGATTCCGGCGAAGCTTGGCCGGAAAAGCCAGTGACCGCGCCCAAAGCATAGGCTATGGTCCCCACATCCCGGCTCTCAAACCGCCGCGCCTAATCCATGTCCGAACCGAAGAAAAAAACCGAAGCCCTTGTCGGTCTCTTCATTTTCGTGGGCCTCGCGATCCTTGCCGTCCTCGTGGTGCAGTTCGGCCGCTTCGGCGATCGCTTCGTCGGAAAATACCAACTGACCGTCGTCTTCACCGACGCCGCAGGTCTGATCAAAGGCTCGGAAGTTCGAATGGGTGGTGCCAAAATCGGCAAAGTCGCCACCACTCCGGCACTCAACGAGAACGTCCAGGTCGAAGTCGAACTGGAGATCCTCGATAGCATCAGGATCCCCGAGGACTCCATTTTCCAAATCGCCTCGGCTACCCTCCTCGGCGACAAACTGGTCGTCGTCACGCCTCCGATCGGCCCCACCAAGGACTACATCGCACCTGATACCACACTCATCGGAGGAGGGCCATCAGGCCTCGACGCGATCCAAGACAACGCCGTGGCCGTCTCACGTGATGCACGCCGTCTTCTAACACAGGCAGAAGCCACCATCGGAAAAATCGACGCCGCCATCGGAGACTTCCAGACCGCCACCCAGGAACTGACCATCACCCTTCAAAAGGTCAACCGCTCCGTGCTTTCCGACGACAATCTTGGTCGTATCGACAGCACCCTTGCCAACCTTGAGCAAGCCAGCGTCAAGCTGCCCGATACCATGGAAGGTGCCGGCGATGCCATCGCCTCCTTCAAACGCGCCACTGAAAGCGCCGAGCAAACCTTCACCGAAGCCACGGCACGAATCGAAGAACTCGAACCCGCCTTGAAGGATGTGCCAAAAGCCGTCGCATCCCTCTCTAGAGCTGCCGACCAAGCCGCCTCCACCCTTGCCAAAGTCGAAAGCGGCGATGGCCTCATCGGCACCCTCGCCTACGACGAGGAAGTCTCGGACGACGCCAAGACCTTCATCCGCAACCTCAAGCAGCAGGGCATCCTCCGCTACCGCGACAAAGAAACTCCCGAGGACGACCCACGCACTCGCTTTCGTCGAGAGCGGCGGTGAACCGGAACGATTCCTTTCTGACGAACTCGCGATGCTCCCGCTTGATTTTCTCGCATCGAAGCCGTCCACCTGCTACATCCGCATGAGATCGAGGACCGCGAATCCCGAGGACTTCCTTCTTCCAAGCCCCTCCCCCCATGAAATTCGAGCCATTTAGAAAGCTCTCCCTCGCAGTCGTGATCGTGCTGCTGTTGCTCATCGTCACCAGCCCCGTCACCACGCTCTGGCTGATCAAACAGGAAGCCGCCGCCATTGTTTCTGACTCCCTTCAAGGACTCACATCCAGCAGCCTCGCAACCATGCACGTCTCCGAGGGCTTCCTCGATATCGCCGTTGCAGTCAATACAGGAAACACCAGCGCCACCGAACTCCTCACCGAGATCGAAAAAGACAATCAGGAAATTGATCGTCTTCTTGAACGACACCGTGAAACCCTGAGGAACGAATCGGAACACACCGCCTTCGACAAGATGGTTGCCAACAGGGCAGACTACCGGAGCTCTCGCCGGGCCGTGATGGAACTTCTCAGTGCCGGAAAGAAGGCCGACGCCGATGCCTTGTTCGAAAGCCAGTGCGTCGTCGCCTTCCAAAACTACGTGGAAGCCATGGGCAATGTCGTGGAACACAATGCCACCGACGCCCGCTCACGCGGACAGGAAATCATCAAACTCTGCTATATCCTCATCGGCATCCAGCTCCTGCTTCTGATCTTCTTCTTCGTCTACGGCTTCTTCGTCCCCCTAACCGCCATTCTCGAACGCCTCACCCGCCGCCCGGTCACTTTCGAGAAATAGCGCCTAACAGAACCAGGGAATCTGTCATGTTCTTTTCGAAAATGGAACCCGCTCCAGAGGAAGACACCTCCAACCATGACTCGACCGGAGGTCGCGGGATGAGTCTCATCAATGCGATGTACTATGTCTTCAAGCCCTTCCTTCCCCAAGGAGTGCGCTATACGATGCGGCGGCTTCGCGCGAACTACAAACTGCAAACCGCCAGAGACTGGCCGATCATGCTGTCCGCCGGCCGCACTCCCGAAGGGTGGCCGGGATGGCCCGAGGGAAAAAAATTCGCCGTCGTACTCACCCACGATGTGGAAGGACCCACCGGCCTCGACCGCTGCCAGCAACTCGCCGAACTCGAAGCACGCCACGGCTTCCGCTCGTCCTTCAATTTCATTCCCGAAGGTGGCTATCGCGTCACCAAGGAATTCCGCCAGTCCCTGGAAGATCAGGGCTTCGAAGTCGGCGTCCACGACCTGCGCCACGACGGTTCCCTCTACCAATCGCGCAAGTCATTCGATGCATGCGCGGTCCGCATCAATGACTACCTTCGCGACTGGAACGCCACCGGATTCCGCGCGGGCTTCATGTTTCACAATCTCGAATGGCTCAAGACCCTCGATATCGAATACGACGCCTCGACCTTCGATACCGACCCCTTCGAGCCGCAGCCCGATGGTGCCGGCACCATCTTTCCCTTCCGGGTCACCGACCCCGATCCGCGAAGGTCCTACATCGAACTCCCCTACACCCTGCCCCAGGACGCCACCCTCTACCTGATCCTGCGCGAAAAAACCAACGAGGTCTGGAAGAAGAAGACCGATTGGTTGGTCGAACAGCAAGGCATGGTGCTGCTCAACGTCCATCCCGACTACCTCGCCTTCGATGGCCGGAAGCCCGAGATCAGTGAGTTCGATGCCGCCCTCTACGAAGACTTTCTGATCCACCTCAAGACTCGCTTTCAGGACCAGTACTGGAATCCCCTGCCACGCGAAATGAGCCGCTTCATTGCAGCCAGCAGCGACTAACGAACCAGCCAGCACGCCGCTGGCCTCTTTCGCCTCCGTTGGATCTTCCTCCATCGAAGTGAAACGCGCATGCAGCCAGAAACACCCGTCACCCGGCACCTCAAGGCCACCAGACGGTAGAAGCGCAAACGGGTAGCACCCATGGGTTGGGAGCACTCCCACTCCTCGCGACCACCCGCCCAGAACGCCGTCCTCACGATTCTTTCTTGGGCGGCATCCAGACATGCTTGTGACTACCATCACAAATTGGCGGCGTCCCGGTCCGCTTGCACTGGCACCACCACACGGTCGTCTTCTCCGCCACCTCGAACCTCACCGGTTGGAGCCCCGTTCCCTTGTGACTGCCATCGCAAAACGGCGGGTGCGAAGATCGTCCACAAGAGCACCAGAAATGAGTGCCCGCCTCTACTTCCAAACCGAGCGGCTTGGTATCACACACAATCGGTTCTTCTGCCATGCTGAGCAGCTTAACCGATCAGACCCGGAGATGACCAGCCTACAGTCGGCCCAGTTCAATCTCTCGTGACCACCTGCTCTTTAGGCTCCTCTTCAAGCACGATCAGCGGCTTCTTCTCTTCCACCTTCTTGGAAATCGGCAAGGATCCCTTGCCGAGCTGGGGATAGGCCTCGCGAGGCACCTCCCGGAAAAAGGTCACTCCTAGCCACGCCGCCAAAAATGCGGCCGAGCACGTCACAAACATACGGACTTTCATATCGAGTTTGGCGGCACCCTTGGGTGACCGGGAAAACGGGACGCGCGTCTTATCGACCGATTCTCAAGGGAAAGTAAAGCGTTTTCAATCCCTTGTGACGGCTCAGCACGCCCGCAAGCCACGAAATCCGGGGATTCTGTCACCCTTCGTGGAACGCTGACATCCCTCTCCATTTCGCTCCTTTTCGCAAATGAGCAGCCCCGCTAGTCTGCCCCCATGAACTCAGGGGAGAACTTACCAAAAAACATCATCCTGATAGGCTTCATGGGCTGTGGGAAGTCCACCATCGGACGCAAACTCGAACACCTGCTCGGTTACCCCTTGGTCGATACCGACCAACTCATCGAGCAAAAGACCAAGACTTCGGTCGCCGAAATCTTCGCCAAACGGGGCGAAGACTACTTCCGCGGACTCGAGGCCGCCGTCCTCCACGAACTCGCCGCCCCCGACGCTCCCCGGCGGATCATCTCGACCGGCGGCGGTATCATTGCCCGCAAACGCAATCGCAGCCTGATCAAACAACTCGGCTATGTCGTCTGGCTCCAGGCTCCGGTCGAGGTCATTCTCGAACGCACCGGCCGCAACCGCGACCGCCCCCTCCTGCAAACCGAAAATCCGCGGGAAAAAATCGAAGCCCTGCTCGCCGAGCGCAAACCGATGTACGACGCCACCGCCGACATCGAAGTCGAAACCGTCGGACTCGACGCCGGAGAAATCGCCTGCGGCATCCTCGAAAGCGCCCGCTACCACTTCGCCAGCGGCACGTAATTCCCTCTGGAACCCACTCCCATCATCCTCAAGACTTTGCGCCCTTGGCGTCTTGGCGGTTCAATATTCCTCCGACCAGCCCACCGTGTCCGCCACCGAAATCAAAGCCCTCGCCCGCGAACTCGGCTTCGACGACTGCCGCATCGCCAAGGCAAAGGAAGCCACCCATGCCGACGCCTTCCGCCAGTGGATCGACGACGGTGCCCACGGCGACATGGCCTGGCTCGAGCGCACCCCCGAGCGCCGCTGCGACCCGCGCGAAGTCCTCCCCGGCTGCCGCTCCGTCGTCACGCTCGCCCTCAACTACTATCCGGGTAGTAACCCCAATACCGGCTGGCGCATCGCCCGCTACGCCTGGAATGAAGACTACCACGACCTCGTTGGAAAAAAGCTCAAGCAGCTCAACGAAGCCATGGTCGCCCTCGGCGGCACCCAGCGCTACTACGTCGACACCGGCCCCGTCCTCGAACGCGACTTCGCCACCGACGCCGGCCTCGGCTGGAACGGCAAGTCCACCGTCCAGATCCACCGCCACCTCGGCACCTGGTTCTTCCTCGCCGAACTCCTCACCACCCTCGACCTCCCCGCCGACCCCCCCTTCGGCGACCACTGCGGAAAATGCACCCGCTGCATCGACGCCTGCCCCACCGATGCCATCACCCAGCCTCATCGTGTCGATGCGCGTCGCTGCATCTCCTACCTCACCATCGAGAACAAAGGCCCCATCCCCGAGGAATTTCGCGAAGCCATCGGCGACCGTCTCTACGGCTGCGACGAATGCCTCGAGGTCTGCCCCTGGAACCGCTTCGCCAAGCTTTCGAGCGAAGCCAAATTCCACGCGCGCGAATCCATCTTCAATCTCAAGACCCGCGACATTCTCGACCTCACTCCCGAGGACTTCAGCCGCATCTTCGCCAAAAGCCCGATCAAGCGCATCAAGCTTCCCCGCCTGATCCGCAACGCCTGCGTCGTCCTCGGCAACACCGGTAATGAAGATGATCTTCCCGCTCTAACAAAAGCCTCCCAAAGCGAAGACCCCCTCATCGCCGAGCACGCCCAGTGGGCCTATGCCGCCATCGCAGCCCGCCTACCGCGCACGTAGCTTCACAAGCGCGCGATTGGGATCCTGCTCGCTTCTGTTCCCTTTCCAGCTTCACACCGCATTTCTCCCACTCGACGCCACCAATGCGCTTGTCGAGGGCGCGGATCCGGTGATGCTCGGACTGTGACTCCCTACATCCTGCTGGATAAAACCAGCCTCCCCGATGGCACCTTGCTCTCCCTCCACAAACACGGAGACGAATTCATCCTCGAATACAACGGCCTCGAACTGATGAGCACGGGCCTGACCTACTCCGAACAAATGCTGGCGGAACTGGGTTGTGCTGATCTGTTAGAGGGGGCGGCAAGCAGACCGCCGCACCCTCGCGTGCTGATCGGCGGATTGGGCATGGGGTTCACGCTCAAGCGGGTTCTCGAGCTGATCGGCTCGCCGGCCACCGTCGATGTTGCCGAATTGATGAGTCAGGTCATCGAATGGAACCGCAGCTATCTCGTCGAGCACAATGGCCCTCTACTCGAAGACCCAAGAACGAACGTGATTCTCGCCGATCTCTTCGACTGCCTTGGAGAAGGCGACCTCTACGATGCGATCCTGATCGATATCGACGACACCCCCGATGCGCTGATCACCGAGGACAATGCCAAACTCTACACGCCCGCCTTTCTGGCCCTGCTGAAGGAGTCGCTCAACCCCGGTGGCTGTCTCGCCTACTGGATGGCCGTCCCTTCACCAAGACTCGAGAAAGTACTCAAGAAAGCCGGATTCCAACTGCAGCAGTATCCGGCGAGGCCCCATCAGCAATCCGACGAGGAACGACACCGGATCTACGTGGCCCGCTTGGTCTCGGAGGATGGAATACCGCCGTCTTCCAAGGTTGATGAAAGCAAAGGCTGATGCATTCTTTACCCGATCTCATCATGAAATCGCATTCTTGGATCCCAGCCGGTAAATTCCTCTGCTTCATCGCTTTCGGGGCTCTATCTCATGCCCAAGCCTCGGAAAAAAGCTCCTCCTGGACCGGATGGCTGGGGCCAGATCGGGCGGGCCAGGCTCAGGGCTTCGAAAGTCCGGAAACCTGGCCTGAGAAACTTCAGCAGCAGTGGCGAGTCGAAGTGGGCGAAGGTTACTCGACCCCACTCGTGGTCGGCCCACGCATCTATCAACATGCGCGCCAAGGGGACGACGAGGTGCTCTTTTGCCTTGAGCGGAAGACTGGCAAGACGATCTGGCGGAAGTCGATGCCAGTGGCATTCGTCGCCGGTCGAAACGGCGAACGTCATGGTCTCGGACCGAAATCCACACCGGCCTATGCCAATGGACGTGTCTTCACGCTGAGCATCATCGGCGTGCTCACCGCCTGGTCGGCAGACGATGGAGAACTCCTCTGGACCCGCGACTTTCGTGAACAGTTCGAGGTCTCCCATCCCTACTGGGGGACCGCGACCTCTCCGATCGCCGATGAGGACCGGGTCTTCGCTCACACGGGAAGCTGCGAAGATGGTGCCTTGTTTTGCATCGACGCGAAGACCGGCAAGGACATCTGGGTGCGGAAGGAAGAGGCGAACTGCTACTCCTCACCACGTATCGAGACCATCGATGGTGTCCGTCAACTCGTGGAGCTCAACCATGATGGACTTTGCGGAATCGATCTCAAAAATGGCGAACTCCTCTGGAAATATTCCTATCCCCATCGCGGCAATAATCAGAACACACCCACTCCGGTTCGCTTCGAGGACATCTTCGTCTTCGGCGGTGAGGACCGGCGGACCGTGGGAGTCCGGGTCAAGAAGACGGGCGACGAGTGGAGCGTCGAACGAATCTGGCAGCATCGCGATGCCGCCCTCGACATGGGCAGTCCGATCATTCACGGCGGTCTGGTCTATGGGTTCTCGGTGCTGAAAACAGGACAGTTCTTCTGCCTCGATCCCCTCACCGGAAACATGAAGTGGACAGGCGAGGCACGGATGGGAGAGAACGCTCAGCTACTTTCGCTTCCCGATGCGATTCTCACCCTGACGGATGACGGCTCCTGCCGAATCCTGCGTGCCTCGGGCGAGAAGTACGAGCCCATTCGTACTTACCAGGTTTCGAAAGGCCACACCTGGGCGGCTCCCGCATTGGTTCATGACATGCTGCTCATCAAGGAGAAGGATCACCTGACATCATGGAATTTTCCTGAGTAGGAATCTCCATCTCTCCAGTCATCCGTACTACTGAACTTCTTGCCCAGCGGTAATAGGAAAATCGGAAAGACCATGATCGGGATTTAGGGGCTCTGACCAAGCGTGAGCCCCGAATCCCTCCCTTATTCCCCCCAATCCCTCGGATGTCGCAGCTTCAGCCGAAGCGATCGTGAATCACGACCTCGGAATCCGGCAGTCGCTCTCCGCGTGGCCATGCCGGCTTGGTCTCCTTGCCGACCGCAATCATGAAACTCAGCACGTGGTCACTCGGCAAGTTGATCAGCTTCGATACGGCATCGGGGTCGAAGCCGACCATCGGACAGGAATCATATCCCATGCCCTTCGCCGCCAGCATCAGCGTCATGCCCGCCAACGCGGACGAACGAATCGCCTCATCCCGAGTGAGCTGCTCCTTGCCTTCATAGAAGGGTTTGATCGCCGGTCCCAGAATGTCCTGCACCTCCTGCGGCGCATGCGACCAGTACTTGGCGGGATCCGCCAGGTGGGCGGTCAGGTCGGCACACATGATGAAGAGCACCGAGGCATCCGTCACCTGCGCCTGATCCCAGGCCACGGCACGGAGTTCCTTGCGAAGCTCCGGATCACGCACCACGAGCAGACGGTAGTTCTGCATGTTGAAGGAGGATGGCGCGAGCTTGGTCAGCTCAATGAGCTTGGCGAGATCTTCATCCGGCATCACATGCTCGGGATCGTAGTGTTTGACGGAGCGGCGGGATTCGATGGTTTCCAGGATGTTCATGATGGTCGTGTTCTAGTTTTGGATGACGTGGAGTTAATTAAGCACGAATCTCACGAATTCTACGAATTTTCCGAAGAGTCTCATCAATCACTTAGCGGTTGAAAAAGGCTCCCATTCCCAGGTTTCGCGGAACTCGCGGTTTTTGTTTCGCTTGCCAAGAAAACTCCCGCGACCAGCGGGCGGGCGCGGGAGTGGAGCGATTCAAGCCGCTGCAATCGCAGCGGTGATCGATGACTTGGCTTGCACACCCTGCAGGCGCTTCACCACTTCACCGTTCCTGAAGACAATCAGCGTCGGTATGCTTTTGATGCCGTAGCGGACCGCCAGGTCCTGGGCTTCGTCGACATTCACCTTCGCAACGAGCGCCTTTCCTTGCTGCTCGGAGGCGACCTCGTCGATCACCGGTCCGAGCACCTGGCACGGTCCGCACCAGGGAGCCCAGAAGTCGACCAGCACCGGCCAGTCGGTTCCAGAAAGGGTGGCATCGAAATTCGTGGGATTCAGTTCCGTTGTTTTCATAAGGTTTTAATATTGAGCGTCATGCAGTGGCGCCTTCATGCCACTCGTTTGCAGCAAAGACCGGATCAAGCGGTGTTTCCGCGAGGTGATTGGTGTAGTTGCTGAGCGTCTTCATGGTGACTCCGAGAACCACTTCAAGCGCTTGAGCCGGAGTGTAGCCCGCCTCAAAAAAGGCCTGCTGCTGTTCCTCGCTGACCCAGCCGCGGTCACGGACCACCGCCAGTGCGAACTCCCTCAAGGCCTCGAGTTTCGGATCAGAGAGCAGGCTTCCATCCCGAAGTGACTCAAGCACCGCGGGGTCGACCTCTTTCATCTGACCGATGGTGGTGTGCCCGGCCACGCAGTAACGGCAACCGTTCTCCGCACTCACGGCGATCGTCACCACTTCCTGTTCAGTCGCGCTGAAGGACGATTTGCCGAAGGCCCCCGCCACGGCGAGGTAGCCCTCCAGGGCCGCTGGCGCGTTGGCGAGCGTGCCGAGCAGGTTGGGAACGAAGCCGAAGCTCGCCTTCGCTCCTTCGAGGAGTGGACGGGAGGACTCAGGCGCGGATTCAATGGTTTGGAGATCGAGTTTCATGGTGGTTTGCAATTTCGAGATAGACTTAAAACAAACAGACAAGTCTGTCTAATTTTATTTTCGGCTGACTCGATTCAAATCTCGGAAAGGCCCTAACACCAAAGAGTCCGGACTCTTCGGCTGCTCGTGCTTTTACGCCACCGCTGCGTCCGCCAGCGTCAGCGCTGCTTTTTTCGCCTGTTCCACGGGCCAGACGCCGCCGACGCTTTGGGACTCCGTAATGGCTCCGGTATGCAGAAGGAGCCAGGCGTCCCCCAAATTGCGGGCCGCTGCTCCCTTGAGTCCCAACTCCCGGGCGATGCTGTGCCAGAAGGATCGAGACCGTTCGCGGAAGTTCAGGATCACCTCTCGAATCTCCGAATCCGTGCCTATCATCGTGGATGTCACACAGAACGGACAGCCGTTGAAGCCGGATTCCTCAACGTAGCAGCAGAGCTGGTCAAACATCTCGGCGATCTTTTTTCGCGCGGGCCGGGGATCGTCCAGGAGCTCCTGATGCAGCGCGCTGAAACTGGCCATTTCGCTTCGCAGCCACTCGGCACAAAGGGCCTCCTTGCTGGGGAAGTGCTGATAGAAGGTCGCCTTCGCGATCTCCGCCTTGGCAATGATCTCGTTGATCCCCACGCACTCGTAGCCCCGTTCGCCGAAGAGGCGACCGGCGGTCCCGAGGAGTCGTTGACGCGGCTTGCTCACGCTTCACCATCGGACAAGTTTGTCTGTTTTTCAAGCCTACCTTCGACTTTCACTTTCCCCAATGAACCGTCGCCGGAATTCGATGTGCGCTCTTCCTCGATATCAGACATACTCGCGCAGCCGATGAGAGAGGACGAGTTCGTAAACCTGCCAAGTGGCCGCAATCTGGGCTACGCCGAATACGGCGACCCCCAAGGACGCCCGGTGTTCTTCTTCCACGGCTGGCCAAGCAGTCGACTGCAGGCCGCCTATCTCGACAAGGACGCCATGGAACGCGGCATCCGTATCCTCGCACCCGACCGGCCGGGCATTGGAAGCTCGGATCCCTTGCCGAAAAGGCGCTTCTCCGACTGGCCGAAGGACGTCGCCGACTTTGCCGACGCCCTCGAGATTCCCCGCTTCTCCATCTTCGGCATTTCCGGAGGTGGGCCCTACGCCTTGGCAACCTGTTCCCAGTTGGGCGATCGAATTGAGCGCGCCGCGGTCGTCTGTGGAGCACCGCCACTATCAGCCGATGCCGATCGCACCCACATGCACTGGGCTTACCGGACGCTCTCCGGCATGAAGTCCCTCCGCCGTGCCGCCGTGCCGGCCCTGATTCCCCTGAGCAAATGGATGATCCGCCGTGGCCCTCACCGCGCCCCGATGTCCTGGATGCTCAGAAGCATCCCCGCGCGGGATCGCGAGGCCATCCACTCCGGAGGCGGCTGGGACACGGTCACCCGGAGCTACCTCACCGCAATCTCGAACGGCTCCAAAAACCTCCTCACCGACGGCGAACTCTACATCGAACCCTGGGGCTTCGATCCGGAAAAAATCACCGTACCAGTCAGGTTCTGGCACGGATTGGCGGATGCCAACCTGCCCTGCGAGGTCGCCCGGAAACTTGCCAAACGGGTGCCTGAAAGCGAAGGCTGCTGGGTCGAAGGCGAAGGCCACTACTCACTCGCCGTCTTTCACTCCACCGAAGTGCTCGACTGGTTGAAGGGCTGACTATTCCTCGACCCACATCCGGCCAGCCCGACGCCGCAGCGTCCCGCCGCCCGGCAGATTGACCACCGATGGGGCATCCGGATCGGCAAGCGCGAGCGCCCGCTCGACCAGCGAACGCGTCACATTTGAAACTCCACACTCACGCAGGTAAGAAAACAAACACGCCCGCTGAATCACCTCCGGCAGCGTCCTCAACTGCGGCAAATGAAGCCGCCACTGAGGATCAATCACCCCGGCCTGCTCGACCGCCCAGGCCTCGATCTCCCTCATCTCGGCATCCGATCTCGCGGCCTTGATCAAAGCCGTCACCGGATCCCGTTTTGCAATCTCCTCAAGCAGCGGCAGCGCTTCGTTCCGCATTCGGTTCCGCACCGCGATCGCCTCCGCATTGCTCGCATCCTCGCGCCACCTCAGACCCTTCATCTCCAACCAATGCCTCAGCTCCGTGCGCCGCACGCCTAACAGCGGCCGGATCAATTCCATCTGCAGCCCGTCCATCGTCACCGTTTGGGATTCCTCCATCCCGCTGGCACCCCGACTTCCGCGCATCAGATTCCAAAGCACCGTCTCCGCCTGATCATCGCCATGATGAGCCAGAATCACCCTCCGGCAACGCCACGCCCTGCTGCAGTCCGCAAAAAATGCGTGCCTCGCCATGCGGCCCGCCGTCTCCACCGAAACCTTCTCGCCCCGCGCCAAGCTGGCCACATCCACACTGCCACCCTCAAAATCATAGCCCAGTTTCTTCGCCAGCTTGCGGACAAAGCGCGCGTCCTCACTCGACTCCTCCTCCCTCAGCCGATGATCCAGATGGCAAACCACCACCGATCCAAAACCACAGCTCCGAAGCAGGTGCAGCAAAGCGACCGAGTCAGCACCACCTGACACTCCAATCAGATACCGTCGCCGCTTTGACGCCTCCTCGAGCCAACCTGGTATCCGATCCAGCACACCTCATTCTGTCTAGATCCCCCCCACTTGGCAGCACGAAACGTGGCAGTTCCCTACGCGAACACGTAGTATCCAAAAAACACCGGCCGGTTAGTCTGCGAGCATGGGTCCTCTCGCAGGCTGGGTACTACTCGGATTGATCGCTGGAGCACTGGCCCGCTGGATTCTGCCCGGCGAAGAGCGTGGCGGCTGGTTCGGCACACTGATTCTGGGAATCATTGGCGCCATCCTCGGCGGCTGGTTGATCCGCCACCTCGGTATTTTCGCGATCGCCGCTCCTGGCGAATGGTTCCCCGCACCAGCCTCGATCGTCTCCGCCACGCTCGGTTCGATCCTTGTCCTCGCCGCGTGGAAGTGGCTTAAAATCTAAGGCCTCTAGAGGATTCACGAGGCCACCAGCGCAGGAAATCGCCGAAATAGCGCAACTTCCCCGTCAGCAGCGTCCTTTCTCCTTGAGAGTCAGTCATCGCGGAGTAAGCTTTCCCTTACCCGAAGGTGTCCCAAGGCATCCGAGGGTTCCATACAAACCGGATCCAAATTTGGGTCCAAACCATAGACAAACGAAAAACATGAAAACTAGAAAAAGAAAACTGCGTGGTTTCACACTTGTGGAACTTCTCGTGGTGATCGTCATCATCGCGGCCCTCGCGGGCCTCTCGGCGCCCATGATTCTCCGTCAACGCAAGGCGGCTGATCGGACGCAAGCCATCAACAACGCCAAGCAGATCGGTCTCGCCCTGCTCGAGTTCGACCAGGAATACGGTTCCTTCCCGGATGAAAACACCGCGGAAACCGTTACCGAGTCCACCGGCACCCAGCTCTCTTTCGCTGGGGGAAAATCCAACGACTACTTCCGTCAGCTCATTGCTTTCGGTATCCAGTCCGAAGATATCTTCTACGCCAAGGCTGCCTACACGAAGAAGCCTGACCGCGCCATGAACGGTGCTGACGCGCTCGAAGCCGGCGAAGTCGGATTCGGCTACATCATGCTTGATGCCACAACCGGTCAAAACACTTCCGGCAACCCCGGTCGCTCCGTGCTGGCCGCACCACTGCTTGACGCGCTTGAAAACTGGACCTTCGACGCGGATCCCTTTGGCGGCAAAGCCGTCATCCTCCGCCTCGACAACAGCGTTGACGCGCCGCTCATTCGCCAAACCGACGACAAGGTCTCGGTTGGTAATGGCAACACCCTCGAACAAGCGGGTGACGACACCGTCTGGGACGAAGAGCCCGTGATCAAAGCTCCGCAAAAGCGCGGTGCCTGATCGAGTAACGATCCAATCCAAAACCGGGAAGCCCAACGGCTTCCCGGTTTTTTTTGTTTGCGGATAAGCCGCTCCAACCGAAGGAATAGCGAATCATGTCGGATCTTCCTGTCTCGCGCGCTTTCCTACCCTACCCCACCTCGACCCTCAGTCCGAGAATCGTGCCGACGGATCTCAGCACCTTCAAGTCACGGGGAATCTCCCAAGTGGAGAGGGATCTGCAGCAGAAGCTCGTCGAAATCCGTGAGACCTACCTCGCCGCCATCGACCACTTCAACTGGAACAAACTCGTCTATGAGGCTGAGATCAATTTTGAACCCGTAGTCGGCGAAACCTATCACCTTTATGAAAGCCGAGGCCGCCGCCTGCTTTCGATGATCGGTCCCAGCGAATGGGCCATGCGCCATCTCGCCACCTTCCGCCTCAATGTCGACCGGCAGTGGTTGATCGTCGAAACCTCTCCTGAGATCGATACCCAGCAGCTCTTCGCCCAGGCCGCATCCTGAGCAGCGATAGATTTTTCATCCCTCTCCCGACGCCCATTTTCCTTGGCGATTCGACCCATCGGACCTACAAGGCCCCCGTCATGACCCGTCCACAGATCGAGTTCAGCATCAAGATCTTCATCCTCCTCCTGATCATCGCCTTCGGCGGCGCGGTGTTCCACGTCTTCCAGGAACTCGGCTGGGCGTAAGGAAGTGGCGCTTTCCCAAGCGCCAAGGGTGGGCAAGGCGGCTTTCAGCCGCTCTACCACCCCACCTTCGCTTCCTGAAGCTGGCCACCCCGGTCGTGATAACGGATCAATCCGTTCTCCACGCCGAATTCGTGGACGCACTTCGTCACCTTGACATCGAAGGCACAATATTCCGCGATTTTCATCATCGGCTCGTTGCTGCCCGTCTTCTTATACTCCTGCCACCAGCGCAGCGCATCCAGTCCGTCAGCCGTCTTGTTCTGTCCGAGTGACCCTTCCGCCGCTGCATCCAGCTTGAGCCGAAAACCCAGCACCTCCTGCAAGTCGAGCATCATGTCCAGATTCACCGTCTGGTTCGGCAAGTCGTAGATGGTGTAGCCCTGCAGGACCGGATAATCGAACTCGACATGGTTCCAGCCCACCACCAGGTCGGCCTTGACCAACTCATCCACCAAATCACTCACCTGATCCTCTCCGTAGATCCGATACTCACCACTTCCCGTGCTGTAGGTCACCCCCACCGACATCCCCATCTTGTCCTTGTGGGACGATCCTCCCACATCATTGAAGCTCCGCTGCGTCTCCAGATCAAAGTAAACGATGTTCTTCTCCGCCACGCGCGAAGGCTAGCAACGCAACCGAGCATTCCAAGCGTCATCAGCGGGCATGGCACAACTGGAGTGGCGCTCTCCCGAGCGCCATAAGTGGGCGAGGCGGCTTTCCAGACGCCCCATCAACCCTCACCACCAGATCCACCCCCTTGCTTCACCTCCGGCTTGATCCCCACCCCACCCACCTCCGTCACACCCTTCTGTGGCGCCGCACCTTCAGTAACCGGCACCACCTTGATCTCCACTTCCACCGGCACCGCACGCAGCCCCTCAATGATCTGCTTCAGCTGTGCCACGGTCTGATCCGCCAGCGACTGCGGCTGCGAATAGTTCGTCCCAGCTCCCGCGATCCCCTCGCGGATCGCATCCAACCCATCGTTGAACTGACTCATCTGCGCCACCACGCGCGCCACCGGATCATTCTCCCCCGCACCACCCAACAGCTTCCGCTTGTTGAAGCCCTTCTTGATCTCGTCCCATCGCGCTGCCTGCTTCTCATCGAGCAGTCCCTCCATCTCGTAAAATTTCAGCAAGTTCGATTCGGCCGCCGTCGTCAGGTTCTGTGACTCACTGCGGTAGTGATCAATCACCAGCTGCCGCACCTCCTGCGGTGTCATCAGCGGCAGCACCTTCTCCGCGATCCGGTTCATGTTGCGATACGAACCCTGCAGCTTGAATGGCGGCTCCGTCCGGTACGCATCCTCCTGCGCGGCGCTCCGAATGTACTCCTGATTCACCCGCGAAATCGTCTCGCGCACGGAAAGAAGATGCTTCGTCACCGTGACCATCTCATCGATCTCCGCCGGCGTGTAATTCCCTTCGAAGTCGGCTCCGTCGCGACTCCCCGTTTCCGCGATCTGGATCAAGGTCAACACGTCCTTCTGCGAGCGGCTCGCCAATCTCGAAAGAGCCGCATTCGAGGTCAGAGAGTTCTCAATATAGCTCGATTTGAAAGCCGACTCATGTCCCCCGAGAATGTCACCGAGATTGTAGGTGTCCGCCCGGTTGGAAAGCATGTCCGGAATCTGGAACTTGCCGCCACTCTCGGTATACGGATTGCCCGCCATCACCACCGCCACTTTTCTACCACGAAGATCGTAGGTCCGCGACTTGCCCTTCCACACACCTTCGATCTTCCGTTGCGCATCGCACAAGCTGATGAACTTCTGCAGGAACTCCGGATTGGTATGCTGGATGTCATCAACGTAAATCATCACGTTGTCCCCCATCTCAAGTGCCAGATTCAAGCGCATGACCTCTTCACGTGCGGCCGCATTCGGGGCCTCCGCCGGATCCAGCGAAAGCACGTTGTGACCCAGCGTCGGGCCATTGATTTTGACGAAGGTCACGCCAAGCCGGTTCGCCACATACTCCATCAGCGTCGTCTTGCCGTATCCCGGAGGTGAAATCAGCAGCAGCATCCCCATCCGGTCCGTGCGGGTATCGGTGCCCGCCGTGCCCAATTGCTTCGCCAAATTGTCACCGATCATCGGCAGGTAAACCTCATCGATCAAACGGTTCCGCACGAAAGCACTCATCACCTTCGGTTTGAACTCGTCGAGACGCATCGTCTCACGCTTCTCAGCCGTCAGCTTCTGCTTCAGTTCGGACAGTGAACGAAAGGCTGCTCCATCCGTCAGCTCGTGCTTCGCCAGACGATCAAGAAATTCGCTGTAATGAAGCTCGAGCACGCCACCCTCGATTCGCTGATGACCGGAACGTAGTCCATCCACCTCCACCGCCAGCTCCACCGATTTCACCGCGCGTTGCTCGTAGCCGCCCCTCGCCAAATGCGCCGCCGCCTCATCGATCACCGCCGGCTTCAGACCCTCCGGCGTGCCATCGAGCACCTCATCATTCCCCGCCTCAAATCCTGACAACCAATCCCGCGCCACCTCGAACTTCGAGATCACACTTCCGGTCATCGCTCCCTGAAAATCCCTCTCCGCCCGCTTCGCCACCAGCGCACTCTGAAATCCTCGTGCCAAAGCAGACGCCGCAGCCGAGACCACAAAGTCACTGCCATCCGACAACTCTTCGGCAAGGTAGTCGACTGCACCTTCACCCACATCATCAAAACACCCGCTCACCTGCCTCCAAGCGGAGAACCCATTGCGCAGGCGTCCCTTCCAGACATGCGTCTCACCGCCACCCTCAAATATCCCACGCCGCTTCCCATAACTCGCAAACTGTCCCGCCAGGACTTCCTTTTCCGGATCGCTCCAGCTCTCCCAGAAAACCATCGCAACGGCCCTGATCCTTGGCCCATACCTCAACAACCCCGCCTCCGCATGCACCGGCAACAGTTTTTCCAAAATCTTCGCCGCATCTTCATCATGCACGCCCTTCGTGTATCCTTCCGCATACCTCGGCTGCATAAACGCCTGCACCTCTTCAAGCAGCGCCTTACCATCGACCGGACCGCTGACTTTAGTCGGCGACTCCAAAAACCGCCAAACCAAATACTCCACCCGCGCCACCGAAGCACTCTCACTCGGCACTTCCAGATCCCACGCATCCCGCGTCGCCAGGAACTCCGGCGAAGTAATCGGCTCGAAATACTTCGTCCCCGACAAATGAAACGCCATCCCCTCGTCATGCGGCACGATCGTCGCCTCAAGCGGCTGCGTGTTCACGCTGAAAGCATGCTTGCCGAATCGCAGCACGTTCTGCCCGTCGACATAAAGTTCCTTCTTATCCTTGAGCTGACGCACTCCATCCTCACGCAGCGTCTTGAGCTGCGTTCCCAAGTCATCCGCTTTCACCGGATCCCCCAGCGCGGTCAGCTGCGCAATGATATCGCGCACTTTCTCGCTCATCGGATCCGTCGCAAAGTAGCTGTGGATCTCCTCGACTTCCTTCAGCCCGGCCACCCGGTTCTTGATCCCCTTGAGGATTCGCTCCGCCGATTTGAACAAGGAACCCGCCCGTTTCTGGCGAGCCTCCATCAGCTGCGTCCGACGTCCTTCAAAGGCATCGTAAATCTCTTCCCGTCGCCCGACCAACTGCTCGATGTACTCATCGAACTCCGCAAACCTTCCCTCCAGTTCCTCGACCTGAACCATCAGCCGGGTCAATGACTCATCACATTTCTCCGGCGTATCACAGAGATCCAGATAGTTCGCCAGCGCCTGCGAAAGCAACTTCATCTGCGCCGAGAACTGCGCCTCTCCTTCACCACGCGACAGCTCCCTGCGCTTGTTCCGCAATGAACCACGCGTGCCGTTGAGCTTCGCGTAAAGCGACGAAATCCGTTCGATGATCGCCGTCGTCTGAGTCGCGTCCTCGATCTTCAGACCTCCGACGATCTCAATCAGCATCTCCAACTCGCCCGCCGCCTGATCAAGCGCCTTTGCGACTTCATCAGCCTCCGTGACCTTGGATATCTTCGCCAGCCCCGCCTCCTGTTCCTCAATGGTCGCCGCGTAGGCCTTCAACGAGTCCTCCCCGAGGAGGAAATCCACCGTCTTCTGCGAAATCTCGTCCGAAGTCGCGACCACCTTTTCCTCAAACTCCGAGACGACCGCCTCGCTCACATAACGCACTTCTCCCAGCGAGATAATCTCACCACGCAGCTTCCTCAACGCGGCCAAATGATGCACCAATGGCTTCAGCTCGTCTCCCGGCGTGGTGATCGCTTCACGCACCGTCGACTCCACCGCTCGTCGGGTCGCAGCGGTCCGTTCAGCCGCGGTCGCACGCAGGGCCTGGACTTTTTCGAACTCCCCGATCGCCGATTCCGCCGCCTGTTTGACACCCCGCAGAGCAGCCGCAAGCCCTCCGCACTCCTCACGATCCAGCCAGAAATAGCTGTCCAGCAAATCTCCCGACCGCTTGACCAGATCGAGATAAAGCCCGGCAAAGGAATCATCCTTGTTGAGCAGCGTCAGTAGTTCGCGCACTTCCGCCATTCCCCGCACCAGCTGTGCGTTGCCGATCTTGTAGAGGAACGAATCCTGATTGGTCGCACTTGCGACCGCCGCCTCATCATCCAAGTACGGCGTCTGCCATACTTGGAGCGCATGATGCTTCTGCGGCTCCCCCTCGTTCCGGAAAAGCACCAACTGCCCATCACCAAAGAGCGAGAAGCCCGAACAAAGGATCGGCGTTTCCATGCTCTGCTGGATCCGGCTGTAGGAAAGCAGCACATACTCACCGGCGGCACGGTTGTAGAACGCAAAAAGCACGTCCTCGCCATTCGAACTCGCCACCCGGCGCTCGAATCGCATGTCGAGCAGCCCGTGATCGAAAGTCTTCACCTCGCCGCTCTGCAGCAAGTAGCCGTTGGCAAATACAATCCCATGATCATCCGGCAGCAGCACACAGGAGTCCCCGATCGCATCGAGCCGATGGACCGCATTCGTCTTTGCATTGAAAACCAGATAGCGATGAAACTCCTCACGATACGGGAGGATCTTCATCAGAATCAATGACCCCACTTCCGCGTAAAAGATCTCCGCATCATCAAGCGTCTGATCGCTCTCCGTCACCGGCTCCGAGTAAATCCCCGCACCAGATTCGGTGTTGTCCTCGATCTTGATCGTCAGATCACCCCCGACCGTCTCGACGAAGACCCGGTCATTGATCGAAACATGCGGATGCTCGCCCGAGCGATGCATGCCCCGATGCGCACGCACCCATTCGAACTCCTGCTGGCGCGGATAGACATACTCGTGGTCGAAGCGATTTCCGACATACTCCAGTTTTCCATCCCCAAGCATCCGCCACTTGAAGACCTTGATGTCGTTCAGTGACTTCCCGGCCCGCATCGCAATGAAAAGATGCGGACCGATCACGAGGAACTTCAGGAAAACCGTCTCACGATAGTACTTGTAGAGATACTGGAAGTCCTCGACGAAACGGGTATCGTCGAGAATTTCCGACACCGGGACCTGAGTGAAGCTATGGGTCTCCGGTTCGTAATCGTAAGCCGCGAAAACATCCTGAATGTCCGTCGTCTGCTTCAGACCGAACTGAATGTTGTAACCGAACAGGAAGCGCCGTCTCCCGACCGCCACCAAATCACGTGCCACACAGTTGTGCTCCGTGGAAACGCGCTCCGTTCCTAGCAGTGCCGTTTCAACACCCCCAAAAACCTCAAGGCGTTGCTCGTTGAGGACCTCCATCCCCGCCCGCAACCTGGACCCATGCTCCTCCAGCCGCGCACGAATCACTTCATACGCCCCACCTTCAAGTTGGTCGGCTTTATTTTCCTCGGACATATTGCTGGAGAACCACGGAATACACGAAATACACGGAATTCTTAGAGGACGAATCTCTCGAACTGAGCCTTGGGATGATGACCAAAGTTCACCAACAGACCGACTCTCTTGCCTGTCGCCTTCAAATAATTCATCACTTGCGCCCGATGAATATCATCGATGGTCTTCACTGCCTTAATCTCAAGGATGACCTGATCATAACAAATGAAATCAGGAACAAACCTTTTCCTCAATGTTCGTCCCTTGTATTGAGCTTCAAGTCCAGGTTGGGCCACCATCGGCAAGCCAAGAATCCCAAACTCAATCTCAAGACACTCCTGAAACACATCCTCCACGAACCCACAGCCCTTCTCCCGATAAACCTCAAAGCATGCTCCAAGTATCGCATGGGTTTCCTCCTTCAGTAATAATTCCATATCCTGCAGCAGTTCAAGTTCCGTGTATTTCGTGTATTCCGTGGTTCCCAATTCTTACTTCAGAACCTTCGAAGCCTTCTCATCCGCCAACCCAAACCGATCCGCGCCACCCAGGAAGCCGATCAGCTTGCTCCGGGTCTCACCCGTCGCTTCAAGCAGCAGCTTTGAAAGTGCCGCGCCGATCGTCAGGTCCCGGACGTCGTCCGCCGTCACGCCGAACTGCCCGGCCCAGTCCTTGAGCTGAGTCTTGAAGTACTCCGGATCGCCATTGAAGAAGGTGTCCTTCACATCGCGGATGGCCTCACTGTGTTCGACCAGACGATCCACCGACTTGCCATTCGAAATGGCACCGGCGATCTGATCGAAGAACTTCCCTTCGCCACCGATGATCTCGATCTTCGCCGACTTCATGGCTTCGCCAAGCACCGCCGCCTGAGCTTCCGCGATGTCTTTCTGGACTCTGATTCCAGCCAATTCGACCTCCTTGCTCTTCTCGAGTTCGAGTTTGAACTCTTCGTGGTCCTGACCGGCTTCTTCGAAGAGCTTCATCGCTTCCGCCTTCTGGTGGATACCCTGGGCCTCCGCTTCAAACTTCAATCGATTGACCTCCGCTTCGGCAGCACCTTGCTTCTGGGTGGCATCCGCCTGGGCCATCAGCACCTCGACTTCGCCCATCCCAACCGCAGCGGACTCCTTGGTCAGCGCTTCGGCGAGCAGCTTCTTGGCGGATGAAATCTTCTCGCTCGAAGCCTGTTCGGCTTCGGCGGCAATCACCACTTCTTCGGCGTGCAGCTCGGCTGCCTTCTTCTCGGCTTCCGCCGCCTTCACACGCTCGTAGAGTTCCTTGTCCGCCCGTAGTTTGGCCGACGCCTGATCCGCCTCGGCTTCCTTCACGCGCTTGATGACATCTTCCTGCGCCAGGGCTTCGGCGAGCGTCACCTTGACCTGCTTCTCACGATCCGCACCGGCAAAAGCTTCGGTGTCCTTGATCCGCTCTTGTTCGATCACCACCAGCTTTTCGACTGCGACGCGTTCCTTGATCACATCCTGGATCGCCTTCTTCTCAACTTCGACCGCCTTCTCCTTCTCAATGTCCTTGAGGGTCGTGAGACGTTCACGCTCGATCGCTTCAAGTTGCTGATCGCGCTTCACGCGCTCCACTTCGACGACATCCGTCCGCTCCTTGTTGCGCAAGGCAACGAGCACCTGGCGCTCCTTGTTCTCGTTCGCGATCTCGATCTCCTCATCCGCACTGATCCGCGCGCGCTCGGCCTTCTGCCGCTCCTCTTCCTGAACCTTCATCGTCTCCGCCTCTTCCCGCGCCTGGACGACCTGCACCTCACGCTGCTGTTTCGCTTCGGTCTCAGCCAACTGACGCTCAAGTTCGAGAATCGCTTCCCGCGCTTCGACGTCCTGTTGCTTGATGACCTTCTCCTTGTCGCGCTGAATATTGTTCGAAAGCTTCGCCTGCTCGGCGGTGAGATAGGTGATCTTCTTGATACCCTCGGCATCGAGGATGTTGTCCGGATCGAGCGATTCAACCGGCGTCTGTTCGAGATAATCGATCGCCGCATCATCGAGCACGAAGCCGTTCAGATCGGTTCCGATCACCTTCAAAATCTCATCACGGAAAGTATCCCGATCTTCGTAGAGAGAGATGAAATCAAAGCGCTTGCCGACGGTCTTCAAGCCTTCGGAAAACTTGGCATCGAAGAGCTCGCGAATCGCATCCTGCGAACTCGCCCGCTCACAACCCACCGATTGCGCCACACGCAGCACATCCTCATCGGCATGATTCACCCTCACAAAGAAGGCCACCTTGATATCCGCCCGGACATTGTCCCGACAGATCAGCCCGTTCTTCGCGGTCCGGTCGATTTCGATCCGCTTCAGCGAAATGTCCATCGTCTCCAGTCGGTGGAAGACCGGAAAGACGAGCATGCCGTTGAAGTTGATCTTGGTGCCTCCGATACCGGTTCGGATCAGCGCGGTGCCCTTCCTTACCTTTCGGTAAAGCATGGCGTAGACGAGGCCGATCGCAACGATCAGGCCGCCGATCCCCAGGAGGACCATCAGGATGATCCCGGCAGCCGCGGGAAGTTCAAACAATGCCAGTGTATTGGTGTTCATAAGAGTCAGTTGTCGATGATTTGTAGGGGCTTCACACGGTAGACATCACGATCCTTGTCGTGACTTTCGACGACCACCTGGTCGCCTTTGGAAAGAGGGGGCTCGCCCGGAGCGAGGCGGGCATTGATCAGCAGCGGCACTTCCGGGTCCTCGACCTCGACCTGTCCGAAAGTTTCGTCGAGGACTCCGCTTCGCACTCGGCCTGTTCGACCGATCACGGGTTTCGCCTGCCCTTCGCTGCCCTGCAGCGCCTCGAACATCGGGCGCAGCATGAAGCCGGTGAATTTGGTCAACCCGATCGCCGGAACGAAAGACACCGCCGCGATCATAGCCGCCTGCTTGAGATCTTCAGCGGGATTCCAGAAATGGTTGCCGAGCATCACGCATCCCCATTCGAAAACCAAAAGGAAGCTGCCCAGCGCCGGTAGCGGAACCACATCTCCATGGACGAACTTGAAGAGCCAGCGAATCGATCCGCCGAACAAGGTCCCCCCATCGCCCGAGTCCATCCCACCGTCACCAAAGTCCACTCCGATGAAATCGAAATCCAAGGTGCCCAGAAAACAGATGATCCAGAACAAGGCCATAGGTCCGAGCAGAAGTGTGAAAGGCAACACACCCGTACTCGTCGACAGATCCCATATTTCCTTAATCAACGGTGCCATCCCAAACGAAAGCCCGGGACCTAACCACTACAAAACGGGCCATCCTTTAGACGGAGTGCCGCTCTCCCAAGCGCCATGGGTGGGCAAGGCGACTTTCCAGTCGCCAGTATCCCATCAAAGATTCCTCAAAGACTTCGCCGCATCGCTCCGCGCCGCAAAAAACGCCGGCAGCAAGGCCGCAAGAGAACAAAGCACGAAAGCCGCCAGTCCAATGGCGATCACCTCACCCGGATTCACATGCGCAGGCAGGACGGTGAAACCATTGAAGGAGGCCGGAAAAGGATCAAAGCCGAAGGCGCGCATGCCCTCTTGAACCTGCTCACGGAAACGCACCAGCAACAAGCCCCCGATCACCCCCAGAACCGCCCCCAACGCCCCGAGTATCACCCCTTGATAGGCAAACACTCGCACGATCTGACCCGGAGCAGCCCCAAGCGCCTTCATCACCCCGACTTCACGACGTTTCTGCAAGGTCACCGTGAACATCACCGCCGTCATTGAAAACGCCGACACCACCACAATCAGCGAGAGCACAAGATACATCATCACCCGCTGCTGTTCGATCAGCGCCGAAAAGTCCGCCAATTCCGAAACCCAGGTCACAGGATACCATTCGGGCGGAAGCACCGCCCCGATCTGATCCACCACCGGACCGACCTGATAAGGATCTTCAAGCCGCACGCTCACCCCCTGAACACCATCACCCAGTCCCGCCAGATCCTGCGCCAGATGGAGCGGCATGAACACATCCGGTGTCATCGCCATCTGCGACGCGGAATAGATGCCGATGATCTCCGCCTCCTTCGGCAGGACGATCTCCCGCACCCCTTTCAGGATCTCCGCATCCATCTTTTCCCGATCCGTCTCATCGAACTCCGCAAGGATCGCCAAAAACTCATCCTTCGCATCCTTCCTGATCACCCGCACCTTCCGCTCTTCATCTTCCTCGCTTTCCTCTAACAGAACCAAGGCCCGCCCCGCGATTTCCTGCTCGGGATCGCGAACCCCGGCACCATAAATCAGATCGAGCGGCGCATAAATCGCCTGGGCCACTTCGGAGGGGATCTCCGACGTCTCCCCCTTCACCACCCACTGCTCACGCACCAAATCCTTCACCGTTGCGAGCTGTTCCGCATATCGCTCACGCACGGGCGGGTCCTCGGTCATCTTGAAAACCCGCTCGACCTCTTCAAAGTTCCGCAGCGTCAGCAGGCGCACCTTGTCTCCGACACGCGCACCGAAAGAACGGGCGACCTTCGACGAGATCACCACCCGATCATCCAGGCCCATGTCCGATGAACTATCCGGATGACCTTCCATATCCAGCATCGCGGTAATTCCCTCGACCTCATCCGGATCCGTCGTATCCACGCCGCGAAACGTCCCCGCCGTCCGGTAACCCAGGATATCGATGAGCAAGCTGTCCTGCACGAAAGCCCCGGCATCGATCACTCCCGGAAGCGTCTCGACCTTTGCCGCCGTCTCCCGCCAATCGGACACCGGCATTCTCATGCCCTCCATCGGCGCGTAGTCGAGCCGGATGTGGGGGATGAATCCCAAAATGCGGCTCTTCACCTCCCGCTCAAGCCCCGAGTAAATCGACATCACCGACACCAAGGCAAAGACCCCAAAGGCCACTCCGGTCGTCGAAATCAAGGCCACTGCCGAAAGCAATGCCCGTCGCGGATTGAGATAGCGCCATGCAAGCATCGCGCTGAAGGACCGTCTAGCCATGCCCCTCCCTAGCCGCCCAGCTGCCCCTCGGCAAGCGTAGCTGCGGCAGCCCGCCGCAAGCCGTGGAGGGGGCGGTTCACCCCATCCCCGTTGAGAATCCGGCTCTCCTTAAAACTCACTTCTTCTCCGGCACCGGCACGACCATCGTTTTGACCACCGCCTTGCGCACCATGCCCTCCGCCACCGAGCCGAGCAGCAGCGAAGCCACCATCCCGTGCCCGTGGGTGCCGAGCAGCACCAGATCCGCCTTCGCAGCCTTTACATAATCGAGCACCCCTTGCAAGGGACTGCCCTCGATCAGCTTCACCGTGGCACCCGAAATCGGAGCTGCCAATTCCTCAAGGCGCTTGCCTGCCCGCTTCCTCGCTTCCTCTTGAAAAACATGCATCGCCGGAAACTCATCCGGCGTGAATCCATAAGCGGTGTAGGCCGGTTCAGGCTCCAGCACGTGAATCACATGGAGGTGGGCACCAAAGGCACTGGCGATTTCCACCGCGGCATCAATCACCACCGACGTCGAATCTGAAAAGTCCACTGCTGCAACAATCGTTTTCATGGCATCCACAAACTAGCACCTCCTCCACCTCTTGGCTACCCCTAGCCAAAGCATGCACAAATTACCGCAATCCATGCGCGTGCTTCCCAAGCGCTCTTCTCATCAAATAAGTTTCGTAAATCCAGAAATCCTCTATTCGTCAAATTTGTTCGATTCGTGGTTCTCAAACTTCCGGCTTCCGCGCCAAGCATTCCCACCTAGCCTTTCCCCAGCATGATCAAATTCCTCCACACCCGCATCCGCGTCCAGGACCTCGACCGCTCCATCGCCTTCTATAAAGTCCTCGGCTATCAGGAAAAGGAGCGCAAGACCTCCCCGCAGGGCAACCAACTCGCCTTCCTCGAGCTCCCCGGCAACGACGCCTTCCTCGAACTCACCTGGTCCGCCGACTACAATACCACCTGCCCGGATGACCTGATGCACACCGCCCTCGGTGTCCCGGACATCATCGAATACTGCGACGCCGTCGAAAAAGCAGGCATCGAAATCTGGCCAGGCAAGTGGCGTGAAAAGTTCAGCTCCGGCGAACGCAAGATGGCCTTCGTCACGGATCCCGACGGCTACGAGGTCGAAATCCTCGAGCGCTGATTGACTTTGCCCACCCAAGCCCGAACTGACCCATGACCCGAAAAAAACGCCACGCCAGACCGGATGGGCGAGGTAGGGCTGCGATCCTTGACCCTTCTGTCTCCAAACGATAGGCCTCGATGGTGCTTGGAGGACTGTCTAGAATCGGGGTTATCCTGTTGCTGCTCATTTCTCAAGCAGATGCCCAGACGACTGAACCGCGCGGCATTTGCACGGTCAAGATCGCCGGAAAGCCAGAGGGTAAATCCCAGGCCCGGACCTATCTCGGAATTCAACTGCTCCCTGACAAGATCTTCCAAGGATCCGTCGACGGAGTCACCGGCGAGGCCCTCTCTTTCCTCGGGCTCGAATCCCCAGCTGGGCTGAATGAGCCCGGAAAAGCCTTTTACATCCACGTTCTCGATGGCACCGGCCGGGGATTCATTTCCAACGTTGCGGAGTTCCGCACGAACGACATCCTTTGCGAAGATCCTCTGGAGGATTGGATGGAAGCGGGCACCCAGGTTTTGATCCGGCCGCATTCAAGAATCGAAGATATCTTTGGTGCAGACAATCGCTTCGGTCTCGGTGAAGGAATCGAGGCAGAAGCTGCGGACAACGTGGTGCTGTGGGATCAGGCGGCGCAGCAGGAACGTGTCTATTACTTCAATTCGGAGCGGGAACGCTGGGAGCAGTCAGGCATCGCAGCCGACGCCAGCCAAGCCCTCGTCCGTTTTCCGCTGGGACTCTATATCGTTAGACGCCATGCGGGAAACCTGCGCCTCGCACTGTCCGGCGAGATCGCCGCGGAGCCGATTCTGCTTCCCGCCCGTACCGGGGCAAACGTGTTCTCCCTTCCAATCAACCTATCGTCGTCCCTCACCGGTCTCATCCCTACCACGGGAAGTTTTGCTCCAGTCTCGGGACCAAACACCACGCGCGCGGATCTCGTCACGTTGGAGGAACCAAATGGCACACGCCGCGGCCCCTTTTACTCTTCCTCCAGGGCGAGCGCCGAAGGCTGGCGTGAAATCGGGGTGAACGGCAGTAACGATGCCAGCCAGCCATTCGACTTCCTCTCGACCCTTATCCTCGAACGACAAGGCCAAGCCTCTTACGTCCTCGCAGAAGGAAGCCTTGTGGCGGGAACGCCTTTCATCCTCCCGCCCGATCCTGAGCCTGATGAAATCCCACTAATGGGCGAAATCCCGCGTTTCCCTATTCCACCGGGCGTTACCCTGGCCGTTGAGGTCAGTACTGACCTACAAACCTGGGCGTTCCACTCCGATGTTACCATCGATGGCAGCAATTATAGATTCCCCCTCCCCGCGGGTCAGACCCGCGCCTTTTACCGCCTGCGCCTTTCGCCACCAGGTGGTTGAGCCAACATGAGACTCCTCCTCCATATATTGCCCTGCGCATTGATACTCTGCTGCTCGCTCTTAGGCGAAACGGTGATCATCACCTCAGTCGCTGACGATCAACACCCCCTTGATCCGCTGACATCTCAGGACACCGCCCTGCTCGCAAGTGGCACCCAAATCCGCGTGGGAGCTTTCCCTAGCATGAGCGACGATGCCCTTCTTGATGCCGCAGCCACGGGTGGCCTCGCCGAAATTTCGACGGCACTCGTTTCCTTCGGACCAGTCACCGCGATCGGCGACGGAGTAGATGGAGCCCCAGGAACCTTTGAAGTCGCTGTCACCGAAGACACTTCGGATCCGAGCTCCACGCTCATCGGCGAAGAGATCTCACTTCTGATCAACCCGGACGGCGGCGCAGAGTTCCTGATTGCGCGATTTGCCGGAAAGACGTTCCAAGGCGATACGGATACCGCGCTTCCATCGCTGACCTCCCTCCATCTTGCAGAAGCCAGAATCATTGTCGGCAATCGCTACGGAGAAAACCGATTCTCGACTTCGACCTCACCACCGAGTGGCTCCTTCGCGACATGGATCAGTGGATTCCCCTCGATCACCGACCCTTCCCTGCGGCTTGCCACTGCCGATGCCGACGGAGATGGACGCCCCAACTTCCTCGAATACGCGACGGCGGGTGATCCGACTTCAGGCGCTGACTTTCCCATATGCCAACTCACCTCCGACGAGCTTGGCGATTGCTGGGTCCGCTTTTCAAAGACTCCGGGTATCGGAACCATTCTCTATCAAGTCGTGACCAATGAAGACCTCGGCTCTTCCTGGATGCCACTGGAAGGTTCCGCGACCCCGGATCCAGATCCCCCCACGTCTGGCCCCGATTGGATGAGAATCCGTGTTCCCGCACCCCTCAGCGAAAAAGGGTTCTTCCAATTGAAACTGTTGGATACCTCGGCACCCTGACAGCCGCCGGGCCATTGACCTGGCCAGCAGCGGAGGCGCTTTGTCCGAATCGGTCATTCTTTGTGGTTAATCACGTTGCCAGCTAACAAGACTCAAGCCAATGAAAGCGATCTTCTCGTTGTTTCTCCTCGCCTCATTAGTTTGCGAAGCCGACGATTTTGCCGACGGTCCCGAATTTTCCCATTCGATGGAAATCGAAACTCGGAAGCTTGATGGCTTTCCCGTCGTCTTCCACTACGGCGAGATCCGCCCCGACTTCGCAGATCTCTCCGAAAATCCCCATCGCACGCGCATCTCGCTCGATGGTAATTGGCACTTCAGGTTCGATCCCGAAAACATCGGACGGACGGAGCAGTGGCACAGCATCCCCGATCTGAGCACATGGACAGAAGTCACGGTTCCCCACTGCTGGGACATGATGGAAGGCGGTCGCTTCTGGGACTGGTCAGACCTATCAACAAACAACCCTCCGATGTATGACGGCGTTGCGTGGTACCGTCGTGATTTCGAAACCGGGCAGCCTTCCGGAAAACATCAGCGTCTCGAGTTCCTCGGAGTTCCGCACCGGGTCCGGGTATTTCTTAATGGGGAGTTGCTCGCAACTCACGAAGGTGGTGGCCAGCCATTCTCCGTCAATCTCACCAGCAAGATCCGCAAGGGCACCAACACTCTGGCCCTGCAGATCATCCGCCTGCCGAATTTCCGACCAAAGGAGTCCGGCAAGGGTTTCGACGAAATCGAGTACACCCACACCCGCCATCCCAAGGAACCAGACAACTGGCCCTACGCCGGCATTCCCCGCTCCGTCACACTCATTGCCGAGAGCCTTGTCACGATCCGCAAGACCCAGATTCGCACGCGCGACAACCGACTCGAAGCGATCCTCTGCCTAAGCAATTACGACACAAAGGCGCGCCAAGGCACGGCATTGATCCACTCGAAGGCCATTGAGACCTCCGAACCCCTTCCCTTTGAAATCCCCGCTGGTGGCCACCGCCTGCTACGCTTCTCAGCACCGCTGAAAAAAGCCGCCGCCCGCTGGTCACCGGATCATCCGGCCCTTCACCAGCTCACCGCCACTTTGTCCGAGAGCGGCACCACCTTCGACCAGCTCGGCACCACCTTCGGCATCCGCTCCTTCCGCGTCGATGGCTCGCGTTTCCTTCTCAACGATCAGCCCATCTTTCTCAAAGGCGTCGCCTTCTACGAAGAACACCCAACCCGGGGAAACGCCCTCACCGAAGAAGACCACCGCAACTTCTTTGAACTCACTCAAGACGCCAAAGCCAACTTCGTCCGCCTCCACGTCGCCGAGCGCCATCCGCTCACCTATCAGCTCGCCGATCAGCTCGGCGTCATGCTTTGCGGCGAATGGGGCGGCTTCTGGTATCGGGAAAAAGCCATGGAAGCTCAAACCAAGGACTCCAAATCAATCTTCCAATCGCTCGCCCGCTGTGCCGTCTGGGACCTCATGAACCACCCCTCGGTCGTCATCTGGGGACTCCACAACGAATGCCACCAGTTCTGCCCGGAATATGAACCCTTCGTCAAAATGGGTCACGAACTCGTCGACCAACACGACTGGCAACAGCGCCCCGTCACCTGGGCCGCCTGGCACCCCCATATGGGCAAGCCGCATTTCGAACACGCAGATGCCGTCGGCTTCAATGAGTACCGCGGCGCCATGGACCCCTTCGAGAAACTCGAACCCGATCTCAAACGAACCATCGAGGAGAACCCGAACAAGCCACTCATCATCCTCGAAAATGGAGGATGGTCACACTTGGGAAATCGAGGATCCCCCTCCCAAAAGGGCACAGAAGACTGGCAGGCGCATCTTCTCACCAGACAGCACGAAGTGCTCACCCGCTTCGCCCCACCGCTATCCGGATACACCTACTGGCTACTGCTCGACTACCGCTCGCGCAAAACCTACACAGGAAACAAAGAGTCCAACGGCTGGTCCCGCATGGGCATGTACAACGAGTTCGGCCAACCCAAGCTCGTCCGCGATGTCTTCCGCGACCTGACCTGGCCCACCAACTAGCGCATCGCAGCCACCTCCCCGCTGTCCCGCCATTCGTGCGCCGTTGAAAGGCTTCCGTTTTTATCGCCGTTTCAACCCGCACGAAATGAAAACCCAACTCACCACCCTCTCCCTCGGATTTCTATCCCTCTTTCACGCTTCCGCAGAACTGACACTCCCCCACTTCTTCAGCGACCACATGGTCCTCCAGCGGGACAAGCCCGTCGTCCTCTGGGGCCAGGCGGATCCAAACTCGGCCGTCAAAGTCAGTTTCGCCGGTGAGTCGGCCACCTCGACCAGCGGCGCTGATGGAGCTTGGAAAATCACCCTGAAAGCCCTACCCGCAAACACCGAAGGCGAGGACCTCACCATCACATCCGGCGATGACTCCGCGGTCCTCAAGGACGTCCTCGTCGGCGAAGTCTGGTTTGCTTCGGGACAATCAAACATGGCCTGGGTGGTAAAAAACACCCACCAAGCCAAAGCCGACATCGCCGCTGCAGATCATCCCGGGATCCGTGTCTTTCAGGCAAAACTCACCCCTGCTGCCGAGCCACAGGACGATATCGACGGCCAATGGCTTGTCTCATCACCGCAAACTGCCGGCAGCTTCACCGCCGTCGGCTACTTCTTTGCGCAGAAGCTTCACCAGGAACTTGGCGTCCCGATCGGGATCATCTCATCCTCATGGGGCGGGAAGCCGGTCCAGACCTTCACCAGCCGCGAAGCTCTTGCCAGCATCCCTGAAGGCAAGTCCGACTTGAAGACTCACGATCAAGCGATCGCCGCCTTCGATCCGGCCGCCGCGAAAAAACGAAGCGAGGCCGCCATGAAGAAATACCAGCAAGCACTGGCGAAATGGAAAGCCCAACCAAAGGAATCGCGCCCCAAAGCTCCGCGCAAGCCACAAGCCATCAGCAATCCCGCCGTCGCCGCCGGAAAGCCCGCCGTGCTCTACAACGGCATGATTCATCCTTTCGTCGGTTACCCGATGCGCGGTGCGATCTGGTATCAGGGTGAGGCGAATGCCAAGACCCCGGTGACCTCCGCCGCCTACGGAAAATTGTTCCCGCTCATGATCAACGACTGGCGCAAGCGCTGGAATGACGACTTCACTTTTCTCTGGGTTCAGCTGGCCAACTTCAAAAAAGTGACCGACCAGCCCGGCGTCGTCGACTCGTGGGCTCACCTTCAAGACGAACAACGCAAAACCCTGAGTTTGCCAAAAACCGGCATGGCCGTCGCCAATGACATCGGCGCCGCCGATGACATCCACCCGAAAAATAAAAAGGAAGTCGGACGTCGCCTCGCCCTCTGGGCACTCGCCAACGACTATGGAAAGGACGTCATTGCCAGCGGACCACTATTCAAAAACAGCACCATCAAAGGCCCGGAAATTCACATCACCTTCGATCACGCCAATGGCTTGAAGTCCCGTGATGGCAAACCCCTTCAGCGCTTCGAGATCGCCGGAGCCGACAAGGTTTGGTATTGGGCAGACGCCCGTATCGACGGCGAGTCCGTGGTGGTTTCCTCCGAAAAAGTCGCCAAACCAAAAGCCGTCCGCTACGCCTGGTCCTCGAATCCCGAAGGCGCCAATTTGGTCAACGGAGAAGGCCTCCCCGCCTCGGTCTTCCGCACCGATGATTGGGAGATTGAGTAGCTGGGACGCAGCCGAAGCCAGGCCGACCCCATCGGGGTCATTCATGTTAGCCGTGGACTTCAGTCCACGGATTTCGAGCAGCCTCATTGGCGCCGCATAGCGACGCTTCATCACCCCGGGCGTGACATCCAATGGGAGCGTTGGCCGAACCAGCAGGTGCCTGGCATTGCCCCCGCTGAAATGACCACTACCATCCACCGGCATGCCAGACTCATCAGCACTTCAGTGCCTCGAAATCGGGGCCGATAAAGCCAACGCGGATCTCTGCGTCATCCTGATGCACGGACTGGGAGCCGATGGCCATGACTTCGAGGACGTCGCGCGCATGCTTTGCCAAGCCGCCCTTCCAAGCCGCTGGCGATTCGTGCTTCCGCACGCTCCCTCGATCCCCGTGACCATCAATGGGGGCGCGCCGATGCCGGCATGGTACGACATCCTCGACCTCAGCCACCCGCGCGAAGTGGATTGGAAGACCGTGGCAGCCAGCCAGCAACAGATTGAATCATTGATCACCGCCGAAGCGGGGCCGAAAATCATCCTCGCGGGCTTCTCGCAAGGCGCGGCGATGGCGCTCCACGTCGGCTTGCGCCATCAATCAAAAATCGTAGGCGTGCTCGCCATGTCGGGCTATCTCTTGCTGTCCGAAGACCACCCCGTGCCTTCTTGCAAGGGACCACTGCCCATCTCCATCCTCCACGGCAACGCGGACGATGTCGTGCCGATCAAAGCAGCGGAAGAAGCCCTCAACTCTTTGAAAATGGCAGGCTACGCACCGACCTTCAAAAGCTACATCGCACTCGGACACTCCGTCGCTCAAGAGGAGGTGCGCGATGTCTTCGAGTGGCTGAAGGAACACGGCTCTTAAGGAACCGATCCTTCCTTCAGCAGTTCAGGAAACTGCTTGGCGAAGCGTTTGAAGCGCGGAATGGAGACACCTCGAACGTAGGGATTGTCGGGATTGTTCCGCTCGTAGTTCTGGTGATAGTCCTCCCCCTCCCAGAACTTTTGGAAAGGTAGTACTTCAGCGGCCACTTCCTTGTCCCCGCCAAGCGTCTTGTTCAATGCGGCAATCTTCTCATCAATGACCTTCTTCTGCTCTTCATTCTGATAGAAAATAATCGAACGGTACTGCGAACCATGATCCGGGCCCTGCCCATTGACCTGAGTCACGTTCTGCGAACCAAAATAGACATCTACCAGCGTGGCAAAACTGATCACCGAAGGATCATAGATAATCTCCACCGCTTCCGCATGGCCGGTGGTGCCGGTATTGCTCGACTCATAGGTCGGATTCTCAGTGTGCCCTCCCGAGTAACCGGAAATGGACTCTTCCACGCCTTTCAGGCTCTCGTAGACCACCTCGACGCACCAGAAGCACCCGCTGGCGAAATAGGCTCTCGCGAGTCCGTTGGTCCTAGGAACCTCCACAGGGGTGACTTCTTTCTGCGCTGCAGCCTCCGCTGTCCGGTCGGTCTTTTTCTGAGCACAGGACGAGCTGACAAGCAGCGTGGAGATGATGGCGAGATAGAGAGCAGGCTTTTTCATGGGTAAATTCAACGGAGAGCTTCCTCCATCCTTACCCGTGAGACCATCCCCCGCATCCATTATTCCCATCATCCCCCCTCGAATCGTCTTTTCGGCCAAAAAAAGAGCGGCCCGACTGATCATCCTAAGGAAAACCCATTAACCCTCGGACGTCTCAGCCGGACCGCCTAATGTGTCGCGACAGAAGATTCAAAGCATCCGCCGTGCCAACACTCGGCCGATTGGTTCTTTTCTGTTTTTACGACCGGGTCACCCCGTCCTCTGCGAAAACGCCTACCAGTCTCCTCCGCTCAAGGGACGCCTCGAATTCCCGAGCCCGCGCGTTGCCGCGTCCTCTCTTACCACCTAAAAATCAGGCATGGCTGAAGATGCGACCGACGAACCCCCATGGCCTCTACTGCTCGGTTCGGCCATCGTTTGTGGCCTCGCCACACTCGGCGGCATCATCGCCCAACGCTATCCCGGCCCGGACACCATCGCCGTCGCCCTCTACATGACGGCTTACCTCGCCGGTGGCTGGGATGCGGCGATCGATACCTTCGGCAAGCTCAAGCGCTTCCGCCTCGACATCCACTTCCTGATGCTCGCGGTCGCCATCGGCGCGGCCTTCATCGGTGCCTGGTGGGAGGGCGCCGCCCTGCTCTTCCTCTTTTCCCTGAGCGGTGCCCTTGAGGTGATGGCCATGGCCCGCACCGAACGCGAAATCCGCAGCCTCTTCAACGACGCACCCAAACAAGCCCTCGAGATCCTCCCCGATGGCACCACTCGTGAAGTCGCGGCCGACACCCTCGAAGCCGATACCGCGATACGCATCCTCCCCGGCGAGCAGTTCCCCGCTGACTCGATCATCGTATCAGGCGACAGCGCCGCCGATGAATCCTCTCTAACAGGCGAATCCGTCCCGGTGAACAAGACCGCCGGCGACACCGTCTTCGGCGGCACGCTGAATACCTGGGGCAAGCTCGACGCCCGCGTGCTGCGTCCACCCGGCGACAGCGCCCACGCCCGTATCATCCACCTGATCCGTGAAGCCCAGGCAAGCAAGGCACCATCCCAGCGTTTCACCGATCGCTTTGGTACGGCATACACCGTAGGAATCCTCGGTTTCGCCATCCTCATGTTCCTGATCTGGCACTTCATCCTGAAAATCCCCGCCTTTCAGGATGGCGAGAGCGGCAACTCCGCCTTCTACCGTGCGATGACCCTGCTCGTCGTCTGCTCACCCTGCGCTCTGGTGATCTCCATTCCCAGCGCCATCCTTACCGGCATCGCCGCCGGCGCACGGCGCGGCATCCTCTTCCGCGGCGGCGTCGCCGTGGAGAACCTCGCCTCCATCAACCGCCTCGCCGTCGACAAAACCGGCACCCTGACCAAGGGCGAACTCGAACTAACCGGCTTGGAATCCAGCGACCCCAAGCTCGACAATGAGCTTCTCCACTTCGCCGCCGCACTCTCCAAGAACTCCACCCACCCACTCTCCCGCGCAATCGTCGCCGAGAATCTCAAACGTGGCGGCACCTTCGAGGAGATCGAAGGCTTCGAATCCCTCGCCGGCAAGGGACTCAAGGGCCGGATCGGCAATCGTGAGCTTCTGCTTGGCCGTCGTTCACTGTTCGAGGGTCACCCGTGGATCACCGCCCTGCCCGCCCCGGAACCGGGCCTGACCGAGGTGCTCGTCACCGCCGGTGATCTCTCCGGCCGCATCATCCTGCGCGATGCCCCTCGCATCGAAGCCGCCTCCACCGTCGCCCGGCTTCATGAACAAGGCATCGAAGTCACCATGCTGACCGGCGACCGCGAGGAATCCGCCCAGCTCGTCGCCACCGAACTCGGACTCAGGCACTGGCGTTCCGGTCTCCACCCCGAAGACAAGGTCGCGGCCATCAAGGAATGGCGGGAGCAGGGGGAAAAAGTCGCGATGGCGGGCGACGGCGTCAACGACGCGCCCAGCCTCGCTGCCGCCGACATCTCGATCGGCATGGGCCTGCGCGGCAGCGATGCCGTGCTCGAGCAAGCCGACATCGTCCTCACCCACGATCGCCTCGAGCGCATCCTTGAGGCCCTTGACATCAGCCGGCGGTGCCGCGTCATCATTCGCCAAAACCTCACCATTTCCCTCGGTGTCGTGATCTTCCTCGGCTTCGCCGCCCTCGGTTCCTGGATCCCCCTGCCGCTCGGCGTCCTCGGCCACGAAGGATCCACCATTGTCGTCGTCGCCAACAGCCTCCGCCTGCTGATTCGATCGAAAGAGAACACTGACTGAACTCCTCCCGGGTCTGCCCGGAACGGTACTTACTCCGTGTGATCCGCTTCTCTCACAAGCCCCCCAGGAGGTTCTGACGGCTCCCGCGTCACCCAGCCTCCAAGCAGGCGATAGAACTGCCGGGAATCCGAGCGAGTCTCCGACCACTGAATGATCCCGCCGTTGCCCGGAACCGCAGGAAGAAACTCCGCCCATCCACTCAACGCCTCCGAGTGCTCGATAAGATAGCAAGCATGAGCGTCGGATTTCCACGCGAGGGCTAGCTCCTCACCTGACTTGGTGATCGCTGGCGTCGCATCGGGCAAATTCGGAATCAGCAGGACTTCGAAGACGCGACCGGACGAACCGGTATTGCCGCCGTTCCCGGCGTCAGCAACCAATCCACCAAAGATATGGCCGATCACCGTCGGCTCCCGAATCTCAGCCAGATCGATCACCTGCGGATGAAGACGCGGCACCTCCGCCTGGTAAAAGAACTCGGCATTGGTTCCAAAACGCAGCTCCTTGCCATCCACAAGAATCTCAGGAAAACGGACAGGGAGAAGGTACTGCCTGAAATTCCCGTCCTTGTTCCGCACGACGACACTGCATTGGTTGGTGAAGGGAGCGTTGTTGTCGATCAACCAGGATTCATTGACGCGATCGTATTCCTGAATGGTCAGCCCTCCGAAAAGCAGTAGGTGCATTTCATCCGTCGCTCGATGATACAGCCCGGCCTCGGCGCAGTGGTAAACCTGAAGCGCTTGTTTCATCGTCGTGGATGCGGCCGGGTCCTGCATCGTCACTTTTCCTCCGGCTTCGATCACCACCGGAACCGTAAAAACGCCTCCCTCCGGCGTGAAGACCCCGGAAAGCGCCACCGCCACTTCCTCGAACGTATCCGGTTCCGCACCACGCTGCAGCATCGTCGCCACATTCAGATCCCGGCGTCGAAAAGCCTCATCCTGAGGGGTCGATTCCTTGGTCGCATCCGGAATCACCAACCCGTTCGATAGATCGACACGAAACCGCCGGACCTGCTTGCGATAAATGCCGTTGAAGTTCGGACGGTAGCGACCGGCATAGTTCTGGCCGAAAATCAGTTGATACTCCACGCCGGTACGCTCGAGTCCGCCGCCGGTGACCTGAAAGTAGTTGTCGATGATCTGGTCGACATGGTCGCTTGCCATGCTGGTTTCCGATCCCGCCGGTTCTTTGACCCACGCGACCATGCCGGGCAGATGAACCGCGGTCAGGGTATCGTAGGTGACATGATCCGAGACCGATCGCTTGAAACCATAGCCTCCGGCAATGAGCAAGGTTTCACCATCCTGATAGAACTCGGCATTCACGGAACTCAGGGAATCCACCTGATCCTGGGTGAGCCCGCTGGCGGCCGAAGTCTCCAGGCTCTTGTGCCAACTCTGTTTTCCCGCGGGATCGATGACCCAGATCTCGCGGTTCTCGTAGGCGGGATCAAAGGCGGCCATGCCGGTCAGTCCGTGCAATCCATTGGTGCGACCCGCGAGGATCACCCACTGCCCGTTCCAGTCCCCGGCGACCACTGAATGAATATTCGGGGTGACCGCGGGCAGCAGCGAAATCTCCCGGATTTCGACTTGGTAGGGAATCACTCCTCCGACCACGGGTTCATCGAGAACCTCCGTCTGGTGCTGCGCCAGCAGCCATGCCGGAAACAATACCGACACGGCAACCGCCATCCAGCGGCAGGCAGGGCGTCCTGATTTCACAATATTGGAGGACTTGAGTTAAGACGATCCGGAGAATCTCCATTTCGACCACTCCAGTTTTACGGTCGGATACCAAAATCCACAAGCTCCCAGCCTCGGCGGATACGCTCAATTCCACAGCATCGATTGCCGGGTCGCGGCTTGCAAAGCCGCGCTCCCTACGGATCGAGTGTTCAGAAAGTCAAGCCGCAGGCTGCACCTCGGCATCAATTCGCTCGCCCAGGTCCAGCCGAGTCCGCTGCATTTCAAAGTGGAGCTGGAGGCGCATCCAGAAGCCTTCTTCCATCGCGAAGAAGCGCGACAGCCGAAGATCGTATTCCGGCGTGCAGCGACGGCGACCGGATTTCATCTCCGAGAGATGGGAGGCGGGGATGCCCGTCGCGGTGGCGATGGATTTCTGCGTGCCGGACCACTCTTCGAGAGTCTCGCGCAGCGTCTCGGCGAAGGCATTGGGAAGGGGCATGGTCTTCATGGCCGCGTCAGTGGTAGTCGGTGACTTGAACCTGATGGGCGTGGTTGTCTTTCCACTCGAAGATGATCCTCCATTGCTGGTTGATCCGGATGCTGTGGAACTTCCGCAGATTTCCTGAAAACTTCTCCAAGCGGTTGCTCGGCGGCACCCGAAGGTGGGCGAGTTCCGAAGAGGCATGGAGTTGGTCGAATTTCACTTTCGCACGGGTCTGAATGTCACCGGGTAATTTCCGGGATCGCACAAGCTCAAACACCTTCTGCGTCTCGGCATCAGCGAAGCTTTTGATCACCACACCACAATTCCCTAACTTGGTAATTCCCGCAAACCGGAATGTCTTCGACCCCATCGGGGTCACTCATGATAGCCGTGGATTTCAATCCACGGGATGGGTTCGCTCTCCATCCGCGTCGCGTCGCGACGCTTCACCACCTGGGGAAAACCGATGACCCCAAGACGAACACCAAGCCCTCCGACTTCAAGCGTCGCGTCGCGACGCCATTTCTCCACGCATTCAATCCGTGGACTGAAGGTCCACGGCGATCATCAAGCGTCCCGATGGGACGAAGACGGGATGAGCTCAACTCACCGCGTCACCTCGGTCCCGATCCCGTAATCCGTGAAGATCTCGAGCAGCATCGCGTGCGGCAATCGCCCATCGATGAAGTGAACTTTCCGGACCCCTGCATTCAGCGCATCCATCGCACTGCGGATTTTCGGAATCATCCCACCGGAAATCGTCCCATCCGCAAGGAGTGCCTCGGCCTGCTCGCGGTTCACCGATTTGATCAGGGTCGATGGATCGGAAGGGTCTTTCATCAGACCGGGCACATCCGAAAGATACACCAGTTTCGTCACACGCAACTCTTTCGCCAGCGCAGCAGCGGCCAGATCGGCATTGATGTTGAGCGGCCTACCCGTCGCAAGTTCGGCGGCCAGCGGCGAAATCACCGGCACGATCGAGGCCTTGTGCGCGGAATCCATCTGACCGAGTTGGCAACCGACGACCTCACCCACCCGCCCGATGTCGGCCGGATTGCCGTCGGCATCCTTGATCTTCATCTTCTCGCCGAGAAACACATCGGTGCCCGCGATGCCGGTGGCCTTGCCGCCAAATTCCCGAATCATCTGCACGAGCCCCGGATTGATCTCATTCGAGAGCACCTTCTCGACAATCGAAATTGCCTCATCAGTGGTCCGGCGGAAGCCACCGATGAACTCCGCTTCGAGACCCGCGTCCTTCATCGCCGAAGAGATTGCCTTCCCACCGCCGTGGACAATGATTGGATTGATCCCTGCGACTTCGAGAAACACCACATCGCGCATCACCTTGCGCACCAGTTCGGGATCCTCCATCGCCGAGCCGCCCATTTTGATCAGGAAGGTCTTCCCACGGAAGGCCTGCAGATAGGGCAGGGCTTCGATCAGGGCTTCGGCTTTCGCGGTCGGTTGCTGGAGACTCATGGCGGGCCGCGACCATAAGCCCGTCCGCCCCCGGAGGAAAGCACGGTCAGCGCTTGCGGCGTTTCTTCTTCGAACCGGGCTTGCGCGGAGGAGTCGGCGTTTCCTCCTCAACCTCTGGCTTGGCCCGCACGACCTCAATCTTCCCGCCACCCTCGATCAAGAGCACTGCCAACAGGGCGGTCACCGGCACCATCTGGAAAGCCAGCGGGACCGGAGCCACAGTAAAAAACCGTATCGCGACTGCTAGCAGCACCGCCACCGCCACACACAAAGCCACCGCCCAGATTGTGCGCTTCAACACGTCCTGACTCCGCAAGAGCCAGGCACCACCCAAAGCCACGGCGACCAAAGCAATCATCTCGACGAGTGGATGCGGCCGTGGAACAGCGCGAGCTCCGACACGGTGGGGCGCGTTCCTGATCAAGGCATCGACCCGCGGCAGCGTCTCGCCCCATTCCCGCAGGAACTTGCCGGTCCCAAGCCTTTCGTCCACCAGATAAACCGGAGCCTCCCGCTCGCCAAAACCCTCCGGCAAGGTCCGGCTGATCATCGCCGTCGCGGGCGCTTTGATGACCTCCGGCTCCACTTCCGGCAATCTGATCCGACCCCGGAAATCGATTGGAATCCGCGGCCCCTTCGAACCCAGACGGATCTCATTTCCCGCCTCCACTTCGATCTCCTCCGGCGGCACCTCCAGGCGCACGATCGCCGCCACCAGTGGCAAGGAAAACACCACCCGGTCGTCCCAACGCGCCAGCAAGTAGGCGCGCTCAGTCTCCTGATCCTCGTTCCCTAACAAAGTAAATCCCGCCCGCGTCCGCTCACCCCCAAACTCCGGCAACTCACCAGGCAGACTGTTCACCACCGGCAATTTGCTGCGGTCCCCGCCGACATCAGCATAAGCAATCGAACACAACTGAAAGGCCACCGGCACCGGCTCGCCGACTGTGCCGTTGTTCAACTGGTAACCGAGCACCGTGCCATCCAGACGGTCCATCATCGCCCGCATCGCATCGAGCGCCAGCGTGTCCGGCTCCTTCCAATCCAGCGGGTAACCGATTCCGAGATGCTCCACCCCCATCGCCTTCAGCCGGGAAAGCACCACCGCGAGATCGGTCGGGACAGGCGGCGACTCTTCAAAATACTCGCCCGGATCCTCATCAAGAAACAGCACCCCGGCCGGCGGCACGTCCTCCGGCACCGCGATCTCCTCAGTCCGGCGGGGATCCTCCAGCGTCCCGCGGCCGACCACCACGCTGCCCTTGCCGGAAAGCACCCCAAACCACTTGCGATCCGCCTCTTCGAGGAAATCGACCTTCGGTGTGAGCGCCAGCAACAGCAGGCCGACGCCAAGCGAGGCGACAGCGGCAGTCAGCCGGGGGTAAGCAGTGCGGATCACGACCCCAACGAACCCGGAATGCGCCCCCGTGGAAAGCCGGGAGTCTGGCTTCACCAACGCCGTGAGCTCCATTTTGAGAAAGCTCTTCAAGCAAACTCGACGTCTCTCGTTTCCCTCATCAGAGTCCCGTGGTGAAATCCTCACCCACCGCTCTCCGCCTCGCATGGGCTTTTTTCCTACTCATCCCATCCGCCCTCATCGGTGAAACTCGTCCCTGGACCAATAAGGAAGGCGTCACGATCCATGCAGAGTTTCTGAAACTGGAGGGTGATGTGGTCCACCTCAAAATGAATGGTGGAAAAATCGGCAAAGTCGCCCTCGGCCTCCTCAGCGAAAAGGACCAGCGCTTCGTCAAAGAACGGCTCATCCAAGAGAAGCAAAAGCCAAACGATACCCAGCCAGCCGGTGACAATGGTGAACCGACGCCCGACCCCGATTGGCCAAACGATCACGGCGAGGCTCCGCCCGAGGACTTCGCGGAATGGGTTTACCCCGAGGGAACCGCAATCAGGATCGAAGACAAATACTGGAGTCCTTCGGGAAACCAGCTCTGGAAGGACGCCACGTTCAAGGCCAACGCAATCGAATTCCATCACGGCTACGCCCTTGCCAGAACCTCATTCACCAAATCCCAAAAAGGTCACGGGTACATCGGAGTCGACGGAAACTTCCTCATTGGAGGCGACAGCGGAAAGCCCCTCCCGGAAGGTTTCGAGACGCTGGGAAATTTTGGCGAAAACAAGCTCGCGCCCTTTTCAAAAAGGGTCGGCGACAAGGCTCTCTGGGGCTACATGGATCATACAGGAAAGGTTGTCCTCGAGCCGCAGTGGTATTTCGCCACGCCCTTCAGCCAAGGTCTCGCGGCGGTAAGCGTGGGAGAAGTCCGCTACAATCAAGGGCGCGCACCAACCGGCACCTATCACTACATTGATCAAAAGGGGAAAGTCGCGATCGAGGGCGGCTGGATCGAGGCCAGCCCCTTCAGCAAAGACGGCCTTGCAGCTGTCCGCCTCATGCCTGAAGACCCGGCTCGGCGGGCCAAGAAGGATTGGGTTTTTGTTAGAACAGATGGATCACTTTTGATCCCCGGTGATTTCATGGACCGACCTGCTGTGTTCCGCGATGGCACCGCCGTTCTTCCCAATCAAATCATCGATACCAGCGGTAAGACCATCTTCACCGCTCCGGAAAGGATGTGGTTGTCGGACTGCGATGATGACAGCGGCGTGTGCATTCTGTGGAGAAGCCCTTTCGGAAACGACACGGCGATTCAACGGCTCGTCCACCGCAAGACCGGCCGCTGCTTCGGTCCCGTGTTCCGTTACGCACGGATCTTCCCTTTTCATGAAGGCCGTGCCGTCTTCGAGGCCATCGGCACCAAAAAATTCGGCTTCATCGATCGCCATGGAAAAGTGGTCGTCGAAGCAAAGCTTTCGACGAAGAACCCCTTCAAAAACGGCTACTTCTACAATCCCAATCGTGAGGAGAAGACAGTCGAATACTGGACTCCAAAAGGAGAGATCTTCCGGACGAAGGAAGATTGAAACATGGAACTTCCGGTCAAATCTTCAGATCACCCGGCACTTCACAAGTCGCACACTTCGATCAAACGCCACTCACTTGAACGCGAGGGCCCCTTCGATCACCGGCTTCAGCAGCGACTCAAACTCACTTCCTTCCGTCACCACGCCCAGCATCTTCGCCGCCACCGGCACATGCTGGCGGTACCAGTCATCACCCTGCTTGGTGATGATTTTCCCATACGCTCCAAGCGCCTGCATCAGACGCTGGGTCGCGCATTCGTGGAAAATCTGCGGCAGCGGACGCTCCTCGGAAATCTCTTCCCACAAATCGAGCAGCTTTTCCCGATCCTCGTCCGAGTGGTCCATGTAGGGATCGAACACCAGCGAGGCCAGATCATACTCCTGCCGCCCGCGACGCATCCCCTGAAAATCAATCCAGTAGGCCTTCTTGCCCTTGAGCAGGAAGTTCTGCGACTGGAAATCGCGATGCACCAGATGACGGGCACCACTTCCAAGCCGCTTCGCCAACTCGGTGAACTCCGATGACTGCCGTAGTTCCGACGAATCCATTTCAAGCAGTCCATCGACGAGGTGCTCGAAAAAATACTCCTGCTCCCAGCGATACATCTCTTCGTCGAAGGCCGGGCTGAATTCCGTATCCTTCGCCGCACGGGTGTAGAAAAGCTTGTCGAGTTGCTGCAGAGCCGAACGATAGAAGGGCTCGCGCTTCTCGAAGGACTCCTCCTTCATCGACAGCAGATCCGTATCCCCGAGGTCCTCGACCAGCGCCACCCGCCAGCGTTTGTCGAAGTGGTAGATCTCCGGCACATGAATCTTCGCCTTCTGCAGAAACTCCGAAACCGGCGGATAAAAGTCGTTGTCCGGCCGATCGTCGGTCCAATGGATGCCAATGAACGGATCGCGCCCGGCCGTCTTCACCCGGACAATCGTGCGCCCGGAAGCCCCGCGCTTGATCGGCTCGATCGTGATTCTCACCGTCGGATCGGCGTCCAAATATTGCCGGGTGGTGGTAAGAATGGTTTCGGCAGACATCGCGGCGGGAGGTTCCCGACCCTGCCCCCCTCCGACAAGGGGAAATTCCCCTATTTCCAGTCAATTCTCACCCTGCCACTCCTCAATTTCCTCCGCTGAAAACACGGACATCAGAATTTCCCCGGTTTCGGGATATTCCGCCCCGTTTCCCGCCAGCGGTGCCCCGCCGGGTATGTTGTCAATCGTCGCTTCGGACAGCTTCGCACCCCACAGCAGCCAAACGATCCGGCGCTGAACCTCCTCAGGCTGCTTGGCCAGATGGAAGGCAAAGTAGCGATCCCCCAGCTGCTGAATCAGCGTTTCCACCCCCACCTGGTAACTCTCAGTCGCCGCGCCGTCCGTCGGCGGCAGACCGAAAACCTCCCCAAGATCATCCGCGTCCCCTTTCAAAGCCCCAAGCATCAGCTCGGGATAATTGTCGATACCACGGCTGGCGTAGAACTCCTCAAGATCCGACCGCCCATATTCCGGCGATTGATAAAGCTCGATCACCTCTGGGTCAGCCACCAAGGGCTCGGGATCGGACGACGCCTTTTCTCGGGCCGGGCGCGTCGGCGATGGACGCGGAACGTTCGCCTCCGAAGACGGGCTCAGCTTCTTCTCCCGCGGAGCAGAAACCGATTCCGCTTCGCGGTTCGGAGCATCCTTCGACTCCTTAAAGACGAGCATCAGCACAACGATTGCCACTAGAACTCCACCAAGCGTGTAGGTAAATCGCGCACTCATAGTTTCGGCAAAACAGACTAACCGATCAATGGTCGCTCGACCATCTTTTCGTCCCCTGGATAGAGGTAGGAACGGCGCATTGGTTTGCGCCGCTCCCCCCTCCGAACCGGACAGGCGGATCTCCCGCATCCGGCTCTCCAGTCAGTGGTTTGCTCCATTACGGAGACTCTCGACTTCAGCA